>DATAKV010000405.1:0-8663 GCA_036261375.1 Anaerolineales bacterium | reverse complement strand
GTTTGCAAGCTGTACAAGAACAGCAGCCGCGCCCGGCTCAACCATTGGCAGCAGCTTTTGACAGATCCGCCAGCCGATGGGATTGCGCACCAGGCCGTCGACCCGGATCCACAGGCGCTCGCCCGCCACCCGGGCAAAGTCGATAGTCTCGTGATTCAGCCGGAACCCGAACAGAGCCGCCGCGCCGGCCAATACAAGCCGGACGCTGTCCTGCCCGAGCGGAGTGAGCGGCTGGAGCATACCCTGGACCGCGCCAAACGAGAACCAGACCTTGAGCGGGTCATGCGATTCTTCCGGAATGGGATACAGAGAGGTGATGGGACGTGCCTGCAGCACATGTAAGTTGCCAGCGGCAAATGCCCATTCGACATCCTGCGGAAAGCCGTATTCTTTTTCAATCGACTGGCCCAATTCCGCCAGCTGCAGGATCTGCTCATCGGTGAGTGCCTGCTGCGCTGACAGATCTTCACTCTTCGTCTCTACACCTCCGCCGCTTTTGCTCCGAGTGGAGATTTCCTTGCTCCCCAGCCTTTTGCTGACGATCCTGTTCCCGGGCATATCCACTACATAGTGGTCCGGTTCGACTTGTCCAGAGACGAGCGCTTCACCCAGGCCGAACGTCGCATCGATCACGGTTTCACTGCGCAGGCCGGTCAGCGGGTTGGCGGTGAACATCACGCCCGAAACATCGCTCGGGACCATCTCCTGCACGATGACCGCCAGCGCCACATCTTCCTGCGGGATGCGGTTCCGCAATCGGTATCCGATCGCCCGCGCCGTCCACAGGCTCGACCAGCAGCTGACGACCGCCTTCAGCAGCTCCTCTTCGCCTGCCACATTCAGATAGGTATCCTGCTGGCCCGCAAAGGACAAGTCCGGCAGGTCCTCGGCGGTGGCGGAGGAGCGCACGGCAACCGGAATACCCGCGAAGGCCTGGTATGCCGCTCGAATGGCAGATTCAACCTCCTCGGGCATGGCGCCCACAGAGAATGCCGCCCGGATCTGGGCAGATCTCTTTTCGAGCGCACTGACATCTTCTGCTGAAAGAGTTTCCCCTGCAGACCCGATGAACGACAGCCAGCGGTTCGCCTCGACAAAAGTCCGGTAGGCCTCGATTGAAATAATAAACCCGCGCGGCACTGCAAATCCGGCGCGGGTCAGGCGGGCCAGGTTCAACCCTTTGCCCCCGGCTGTTTCAAGTGTTACATCCGGCGATTCAAAGGAGAACACCGACATGGAAACATTATCACATAAACCCTGTGTCAATGCGAGTCTGCGGGAAGCGATCCGCATCCACTGTACTCAATCGTCGCAGGCAAACTCCAGATCTGTATTGCCAGGGGAGGGCGTAGTGTTGATAACCAGGTCGGAGTCGGGCCAGGTGCCGGCCTGGAAGCGGGCAATGTATTCCCGCAAAACATCGTAGTCTGCAGCGAGGGTGGAGGTGGTGGACTTGATCTGCGGATCGAAGGTTTTGGTCGGCGTGAAGAGATCGATCGGGAAGCTGGCAAAGACCACGTCTGTGCCGCTCATCTGCGTGGCGAGGCAGGCGAGCTGGTTGATCTGCTCGGGGCTCAGGTCGGTCTGAACATAGCGTCGAAAATCCTGGACCAGCTGTGGAATGGCAGGAACCACGGCGGGGCTGAGCAGTTTCTTGCGCAGCGCGCACATCACAATGTTCTGGTTCTCGGCGCGGCCGAAGGTATGGTACTGGCGGATGCGGGCGATCCATAACGCGGTCTCACCATCGATGTGATGCTGGCCGGGCGGGATGCCGAATCCCTTGGGGTTGTCCTTCGATTTGACGCTGATCTCGTAAGGAAGGTAGACGTCAATGCCGTCGACCGCGTCGACGACCGCTTCGAAGGTGCGCATGTTGACCGCCAGGTAGTGGTCGGGCTGGGCGCCGAAGTTAAGATTGAGCGTGCGCGCCAGCAGGCCGGGTCCTTCAGCGGGATCATCGTAATAGCCGAGCCCCTTGTTGCCGTAGAGATAGGCCTGGTTCAGTTTTCCGTGTGTGATGTTGTAATGGTCTGAGATCCCGGGGATCTCCACCCACAGGTCACGCGGCACTTCGAGAAGGGTCACGCGGGCATTGACAAAGTCCACGCGCATAAGGCGGATGATATCTGCCAGGCCATACAGGTAGTGGTCGCCGCGGGCGTCCGAGCCGATGGCCAGGATGTTCATGACGACCGGACCGCCGCACAGGGGCTGGGGTGTGGAGGTGGGAGTCATCGTGGGTGGACCCTCCGTGGCAGTGTTCATGAGAAGCACAGGTTCCAACGGGGCCGTGGTCAGGGTGGGGATCGGTTGAGTGGAGGTGGGCAGCTCCAGGGCGGGACCCAGGGGCTGGCGGTACAAGCGTTCTCCCCAGACTCCAGCAGCCGCAAGGAGGATAAGAACAGCGGCAAAGATGACCCTCTTTTTCAATGGCATGACGATTTCCTCTCCTGATTCGAATAGCGATATTGTAGTTTGGACGGTTAATCGTAGCTTCCCGTTCCACATACTTTCCACACATCCCTTTCACAGGTTCATGACATGCGTTCGATATGATTTGGGCAGGTTGGAGGTGCTCCAGCCAATTTAACCAAGGAGTTGAAATCCATGAAAAACAAAATGTCCATTTTGATCGGCGGAGTGCTGGTCGCGTTACTGGTAACCGTGGTGGCCGGAGCTACGAGCGTCTTCGCTCAGGAGCCCGCAAACACGTGGATGCACGGGCGCGGTCCGGGCGGCGGGCGCAGTCTGGGGTTGGCCGGCCTGCAGGTGGCTGCCGAGGCGCTTGATATGACCACCGACGAGCTGATCGCCGAGCTCCAGAGCGGTAAGACGCTCGAAGAGATCGCCGAAGAGGCAGGCGTGGATTATGCGGATGTGCAGGCCGCTATCCAGGAAGCACATGCGACAGCGATGCGCGACCGCATCCAGCAGGCCCTGGACGGTGGTACGATCACCCAGGAGCATGCAGACTGGCTGCTCGAAGGGCTTGAGAAAGGCTTCGTTGGTGGAGGGAACGGGTTTGGATTTGGAGGCATGCATGGTCCCGGGTTTGGCCCCGGACAGCAGGCCCAGCCGACCCAGTCCAGCGGCGGATAAACTTTTTATCGAACTTTCGCTAAGTTAACAAACAAGGGAGGCCAGAGCGGCCTCCCTTGTCGTATGCATTCCTTTAGGGATAGTAGGGCTGGATGGAATCCACTTCGCTGTCGTCATTCTCCGGGCTGCTGGGTGCCGTTATACGTATCCAGGGATAGGATCCCGCTGGGACGAAGCCATCTATATCAATGGTGATGCCCGTAGCGTTGTACAGCCGTTCCTGGGGAATTACACAGTTATCAGTTTCTGTTAGGCAAATGTCGCCAATCACATTCTGCACGTCCACGTTGGTGTTGGTATCCGGGGAGCCACCCGGATCCCCCCAATAGAACACCTGGTACCACGTGACTCCGTCTGCGCTGATCTCCACCTGCACCCAATCCAGCTCGATCGCAGCGGGATGGGCAGGAATCGCCAGTCTTTCATAGAAGACCAGGTCCGGAGTTCCCGCGTCTCCATCGGCAGCGACTGCCTGGTTCAGCAGGAGCGTCAGGGCGGTCCCCTGCGTTATCGAGATCCAAGACTGATCGGGTGGGCCGATGTTTGGTTCGCTGGAGGTGGAGGTGTTCAGGTCGCTGGCACTATTATTGTCGGGTAGCGTATCGACAAACCCCGCCGGTGCAGTGACCGAGGCGGTATTAGCCAACGTTCCGTGTGCATAGGAGGAGATGCGGGCCGTTATCGTATAGGTGACCATCAGCCCGGGGGGCAGGTTGACCACATCGTTGATACTTCCGGTCCCGGCGGGGGTGCAGGTCGCTCCAGTTGCAGAGAGGCAGCTCCAGTTTGCCGAGACGACCTGGGAGGGAAGCACATCTGTCACAAGAGCTCCGTTCACGGTGAAAGAGCTGTTATTGGCAACCACCACGGTATAGGTAAGGGAATTCCCTGCTGTATAGGCGGTTACCCCATCCGATTTGGAGATCTGCAGATCGATACCGGGACTGTCTGTGTCGGTGGATGTATTGTTCGCCAGGTTGGGATCGGTGTAGGCCGCAGGCAAGCTGACCGAGGCCGTATTGGTCAGGGCACCCGAGGCTGTGCCCGCGATCGTTGCATTGACAGTATAGGTAATGCCTGCACCGGCCGGCAGATTCACAGTGTCGCTGAAATTCGTGCTGCCACTCATCCCATCACAGCCGGTTGCACCGTTCTGGCCCGAACAGGTCCAGGTCCAGCTCGTGATCTGGGCGGGGATGGGATCTGTAACCATGGCGCCGGTCACAGCGGCGGGACCGTTGTTCAAGACCGTAATCGTATACGTCAGCGTCCCGTCTGCGGCATAGGTAGAGGTGTTGTTAGTCTTCGTGATCGCCAGGTCAACAGATGGCGAAGGAGGCTTGGTTGCAAGAAGTGTCGCTGTGGATGTAGCCTTCCGCGGAGTGGAAATGACAGAGGTTTGGGTCGCCGGGAAGAACACAACTGTACTGGTTGGGGTGGGGCTTGCCGCCGTCGGTGTAGCGGGCATGTCAGATGCTGCGGGTGTGGGAGTAATAACCGGAAGCGGTGTCGTTTCGCCGCCTGTGAGGCGGGTGGGGATCACAGCTCCGGGTGTAAGAAACACATTGATCCAGACGGGCTGGGTGAGAATGGAAGGGTCGAGCGGCTGGATCACCGCGTTGGACGGCAGGGTAAGGTATTCGCTGTCCGGATTAAGACTCGAGCCCATACCGGCTGCCAGCCTCCAGCTTGACGGGAAGCGGATCGCCCATCCACCCGCCATGAACACACACAGGAGGCCGGTGATCAGGAGGACAGAAACGAGGATCCAGCCGCGCCTGTCCTGCTCAAGCGTTTTCATTGGTGTTCTGCCCGTTGACCGGCAGCCGTATGAAGACGGTCGTGCCGGGATATTTCACTTCGTCATAGCCCGGGCTTTCGATCCAGATCCGGCCGTGATGGGCGTCCACGATCCCGCGGGCGATCGCCAGCCCCAGGCCGGGACCGCCGCCTTTGAACTTCGTCTTGCCCGAGGAGTGCAGGAGCACCTCGCCGGTCTGGTAGAACTTTTCGAACACAAGTTCATGGTTGTGTGGATCGATCCCGATGCCGCTATCCCGGATCGCGATCTCGATCTGTGGTTTGGAAGGCAACTCTTGGTCGACACATCCGCTCACAAGGATACGTCCACCATCCGGTGTGTACTTGATCGCGTTCGCAATGACATGATAGAAGAGTTTATAGAGCAGGTCACGGTCTCCCATAATGGCAGGCAGGGAGTCAAGCCCCTTTTTGGCCAGGGACAGCTTCCGCTCCGCAAGTGAGGTGGAGAAGGTGTTTTCCACCGTTTTGATTACCTGGTCCAGCTGGACCTCGGTTGGCATCACGGCCAGCTGGTTAGTCTCGATGCGCGAGACGTCGAGCATGTTGTCGATGATCTCGACCATGCGTTCCGTGCCTTCGACGATCCCATTGGAATAACGGGTGAGCAGCTCATTGTCCCTTGCCCTGGCCTGGATCATCTGTGCATAGCCCTGGACAATGGTCAAAGGGGTACGCAGCTCGTGGGCAGAGACCTGGATGAAACGGGTCTTCGTCCGGTCCATTTGTTCGAGGGCCCTGTTCGTTTTTTCCAACTCGAGGGTGCGCTGCTGCAGGTTCTCGGTCATCACGTCAAAGGTGCTGGCCAGCACGCCGATCTCATCGCGTGACTTGATCTCGGTGCGCCGGGTCAGGTCGCCCTCTGCGATGGCGCGCGAGATATTCACCAGCCTGGCCAGCGGATTGACGATGATCCGGGCGATCAGATACCCGAGGAGGATCACAACGGCCGCCGCCAGGCTGTACAACAGAACATACCGGTCGCGGCTGCCCACGCTGTCATCGAACACAAACTCCCGCGACAGCACAACAGCAAAAACACCCAGTGGATCATCGCCGAGTTGCAGCGGTCCATAGGCAATGCTATAACCGCGCCCGTCCACCTCTACATCGTTCCCATGTGTGAAATCATCATTCTCCAGGACTGTTTGAAACAGCTCCTTCGGAATGGAGACGGTGCGCTGGAATAATCCCTGCTCCCCTGTCACACCCAGTGTGGATGCGATCGCCTGGCCATCCTCGCCATACAGGATCACATCCGCAAGGGACGTGCTTTTCAGCCAGGGCAGGATGGTATTCAGTGATGTGCCAATGGCCACTGCACCCACCACTCGTTCTTCGAACACGATCGGCAGCGCGGTGAAATAGTAATATCGTCCATCCACCGGATCGATCTGTAGGCCGCGTGTGGGCAGACCATCCGGGTTGTTTTCACTTAATAGTTCGGTGACAAAGTGATAATCGGTGGTGCGTCCTTGTTGGCTGACATCCAGCATAGCCCCGTTGGTTTGCTGAAGTATGTGAGCGACTTCGCCTCCCTGAGCATCCAACACCAGCAGGCTTTCCACCTTCTGACCGCCTGCCGTAGGTCCAGCCAGTGCTGTAACCTGCTCCCAATCCCCAGATTGCAGCGCTTCCGCGAAACCCCTGGTGGAAGCAAACACCAGTGCTGAATCCACATGCTTGCGTTCCAGACGGATCATCTCATTGGATATGACCCGCCCTGCCTGGAGCAGCTGATTCGACAGCCGTTCGTTGACAGACCGTGCGACCAGGGATGTCACGATATAGGCACCCGTTGCGGCGACTATGAGTGTCAGTACGAGGTACGGAAGGATGACCTTAAATCGAATGCTCACCTGGAACGTTTATCCCTTTGCGCGATAATGTAGCTACATTATAAGGAATAGTTTGAAAAAACTATCACAAGTTTTTGTGTTTGAGAGCAAGTTATAACACTTCTTTCCTTTCTGTAATGCCAAAGTGAAACAAAAAGCCCCAGAACTGGGACTTTTCACAAAAACGGGTCCGAGCCCTGCCGCCAAACCGGCCATGCGACTCATTTGGAAAGAAAAAGCCCCAGATCACTGGGACTTCGTGGGCGCCACCCTACAGGATGTTTCGCTAAGGGACTCGATAACATCCCCTCTACGGGGGCTTCTGTAGAAATAGAAAGTGGGCGCAAAGGGACTCGAACCCCTGACCTCTTCTGTGTAAGAGAAGCGCTCTAACCAACTGAGCTATGCGCCCGTGCGGGCAATTATACATCATGTTATATTTGGACGATCAAACCTGGAGAAGAACCAATGCGCATCATACGATACGAAACCCGGGATGGAAACTCCAAGCCAAAATACGGATGGCTGTTGGACGACAGGGTCGGCGAGATCGGCGGGAATGTCTTCGGGCGCTACCGCCGCAAGGAAGCCGAGCTGCCTCTGGCAGATGTACGCTTGCTGGCGCCCAGCGAGCCAAGCAAGATCATATGTGTGGGACGCAATTACGTGGAGCACGCCAAGGAGCTGGGAAATGAGGTATCGAAGGTCCCGCTTATTTTCCTGAAGCCGCCCTCATCGATCATTCCCAACGGGGGGACGATCTTCCTGCCGCCGCAGTCGGTCCAGGTGGAGCATGAAGCGGAGCTGGTGGTCGTGATGGGTAAGCGCGGCCGCAATATCACCGCCGAGCAGGCGAAACGGCATATCTTCGGCTACACCATCGGCAATGATGTTACCGCCCGTGACCTGCAAAAAGCGGACAACCAGTGGACCCGCGCCAAGGGCTTCGACACGTTCTGCGCCTTCGGCCCGTGGATCGATACCGAGTTCGATCCTGCCGACGCTGTCGTCACCTGCCGGGTCAACGGGCAGATGCGCCAGATGGCCTCCACCCGCGACATGGTCTTCAACGTTGGCACATTGATCGCTTACATCTCTTCCGTGATGACTCTCGAACCCGGCGACCTGATCTTCACCGGCACACCGGCAGGCGTGGGCGAATTGAGACATGGAGATGAGGTGGTCGTGGAGATCGAGGGACTGGGCGTCCTGAAGAATCCGGTGCGGGCAGAAAACCGGCAGGGAGTGTAACCGGCAGCGGAAGGACTGGCACTTCTCGCCGCTGAAACGCTTCAGCCGCGGATCACAGCTTTGGCAGGTCCAGCAGGAAAACTTCGGCAAGTAAACGGGTGTTTACGTTCCCATCCAGTTTCTCGAGCGTGCTTTCCAGGCCTTGGACGACAAGGCGGGCAGAGGGCAGATCCAGGCGGTTGGCGATGTCTTCGATCTCCAGATTGCGGTCCAGGTTGACGAGCGGGGTCGCGGCCCGGGCCGTGCGCAGCATGACATCCCGCCAATAGGAGAGCCAGATCAGCAGCGCCTGGCGCATGGAGTCCTTATTCTTCGAGAGCTTGTCGGCGTAGGCGAACTTCTCCACGCGCGAGGCGGAGATCAAACGCTGGAGATCGTCCAGACGCTCCTCGCGTTCCTGAAGAAGAGACTCGCCGCCGATCAGACGCCGGGCATACCCGAACCGCCCGCTGGAGACATGGGCGATCCATTTGGATTGATGGGCTTCGAAGCCCTTGTCTTCCAATGCCTGCTGTACCTGCTCCACCTTTAGTGCGCGGAGCCTGAGCACTTCACATCGTGAGACGATGGTCGAAAGTAATTGCTCAGGATTGTCGGCCGTGAGGATCAGCACTGCATAGGAGGGGGCTTCTTCGAGAGTCTTCAGCAGCG
>DATAKV010000703.1:0-3135 GCA_036261375.1 Anaerolineales bacterium | reverse complement strand
AATTGGAGGAATATACTCAACATGGAAATACATAAGGAAACCACAGAGATGATATCTGGAGACGGCATGGACCTGAGTGCAGCCCGGCCTGATGAATTGATGGAAATATTAGTTGGTGAAGTGTTGGTATTGAACCTGCTGGGCAAGGCGTTATATGAGGAGCCGGATCGGGCCTGGCTCGAAGCGTTAATCGCCGACCAGGTATTTGACGAGTCACCGTTTGGAGCGGACCAGCCTGAGATCATCCTGGGCCTCGAGCTGCTGCAGGACTGGAGCCAGCCTCGGGCAGGCGGCCTCTCTGAGACCGATTTCCGAGATATCAAGATGGATTACACCCGTCTGTTCATCGGATTAGGCACACTGCCAACAGCTCCCTGGGAATCGGTGTATTTCAACCGGGAGCGCCTGGTTTTTCAGGAGCAGACCCTTCAGGTCCGGGAGTGGTATTCGAGCTTTGGGTTGCAAAACGAAAAGCTCAACCGTGAGCCGGACGATCACATCGGTCTCGAGATCCTTTTTGTCTCGCACCTGGCTTCGCTCGCATTGCAGGCGATCGAACGAGATGATCAGGACTCGCTGGAGAAAAATTTACAAGCCCAGCGTGATTTTCTCTCCGAGCATCTGCTGCGCTGGGGTCCCATGTGGGTCACGCTTGTCACGCAGTACGCCGCCACCGGCTTCTATCGGGGTATTGCTCATCTGGCCCATGGTGCCATGCTGGCACTTGCCGCAGCACTCACTATTTCAATGCCAAAAGAGGTACATGCGTGAGTTTGCTCGATGCCGCGGAACGGTTCTCATCGATTGACCGGTCCCAAGTTGTTCTGGATACAAAGCGCTGCCTGCACTTGCAGGATCAGTATTCGGAATGCGCGGCTTGTTTTGATATATGCCCGGTTAGAGCGATCACTGCAGGCACATCTCCGGCGCTTGATACTGAGTTGTGTCAATCCTGTCTCGCCTGCCTGCCGGTCTGTCCCGTCGGTGCTTTTCGCGCCGACGATGATGTGTCCAGCCTCTTGAATTGTGTGACGCATGTTGACGGGGAAGATGTGGAACTGGTATGTGGACAGCACTCTCAACCCCATCTGGGATTGAATTCTGGCATGACCGGTATCCAGATCCACGGCTGTCTGGCCGGATTGGGGGTGGGCGGGTATCTCGTCCTTGCCGCCCTTGGACTTAAGCGCATCACAGTCCGGACCGATGCCTGCCGCGGCTGCAAGTGGCAGAGTCTCAGCCTGGAGGTTCATCGCCAAACCGCTCGGGCAAATGATTTTTTATCTGCCTGGAGTTCGGCTGGAACGATCGCATGTACAGATGAAGTCGATATGTCTGTAGAGCGTGTCCTGTGGGATGCGAAGAATCCACCTCTCTCGCGCCGTGATCTGTTCCGCCTGATGGCTCGTCAGGGACAGATTGCCATGGCGCGTGCCATGGAAAACGGGGCTGGCAGTCCCAGCCATCAGCCAGGCCGGGACCGCCTGCGCCTGCTGGCAGCTATCCCTCATCTGGGGGCACCGGCGGCAGAAGTGGACTTGAATGGGTTGGGATTCGCTGCACTGACGATTTCTGACGCCTGTACGGCATGCGGGGCCTGTGGAAAAGCCTGCCCCACAGGAGCGATGCTCTTCGAAAAGAACGAAGAGGAAATGACCTTTGCGATCTCGTTTACTGCACAGCAGTGCATTGCCTGTGACCTTTGTGACCATGTCTGCCTGCCGGATGCGATCACCATTAACCGTGTGCCGGATTTCGAACAGATCTTCGGTGTGAAGGACCCCATCCTACTAGCCGCCGGCGAACTGGTCCGTTGTGCGCGCTGCAATACGTTGATGAGCGAACGGAATGGCGTAAAACTGTGTCCATTGTGTGAGCACCGCCGCACCCATCCATTCGGTTCGATGCTGCCTAAAAAAGTAATGAAGGGACCTCGCTCATGATATTGCACGTCACGAAATCCACACTGGCTGAGATCGAAAATCCTGTGCTGCGCGAATATGCCAGTATCTACGTCCAGATCTACCAGGATTTCATGGACCAGGTCCGCAGCATGGGGCTTGAAGTCGAAGCTGAGGATACAAATGCTCAGGTAACACAGAAAATGGATGATCTGCGCAGGAAAGGTGCAGTACTGCGCAACAGTGACAAAAGCATCTATATCAATCGTATCTCGCCCTCCTGCGTTGCCTGCCAGACCGGGATCGGCAGCCAGACCTTCTTTGTTTCATTGAAATGCCATCGTGACTGTTTCTACTGCTTCAATCCCAATCAGGAAAACTACGAATTCTTCCGTGAGCACACCCGCGACACGATTGACGAGCTGGACAAGCTGAAGAAAGCTAGTCCGCGAATGAGCCATCTGGCCCTGACGGGTGGGGAGCCCCTTTTATACAAGGATGAGACATACCGTTTCTTCGAGCATGCACGCGAGCTGTATCCCGGTGCGCACACCCGCCTGTACACCAGCGGAGATCACATCGACCGTCTGACGCTGGAAGCGCTGCAAAGGGCAGGCCTGAAGGAGATCCGTTTCAGTATTCGCATGCACGATCTCGCCAAGGGGCAGCGCCGCACACTGGATAATATTGCCCTGGCACGCGAGTACATCCCCAGTGTCATGGTCGAGATGCCCATCCTGCCGGATACGCTCGAGGAGATGAAGGAAGTGCTCTTCGAGCTAGATCGCCTTGGGATCTTCGGAATCAATTTGCTGGAGCTCTGTTTCCCTCTGCATAACGCCGAGGTCTTCCGTGACAAAGGCTATAAGGTCAAAGGGCGCCCGTTCCGAATACTGTATGATTACTGGTATGCAGGCGGCCTGCCCATCGCAGGAAGTGAATTAGCCTGCCTGGATCTGATGGAATTCGCGCTGGATTCTGGATTGAAGCTTGGCCTGCATTACTGCTCGCTCGAGAACAAGCACACGGGTCAGATCCACCGGCAGAACAAGGAATGGAATCCGCCGAGGCGCATGCAATTCTCACAAAAGGATTATTTCCTTAAATCGGCTAAAGTGTTCGGCAATGACATGCTGGCGGTTCGACAAACCCTGGATCAGGCCGGCTATCATGATTATGTCATTAGTGAAGAGCAGAAGAGCATAGAGTTCCACATTGACCAGGTCAGCCGCTT
>DATAKV010000692.1:0-7104 GCA_036261375.1 Anaerolineales bacterium | reverse complement strand
TGAGAGCGGCGGGAGACTGGCCTACATCGAATCGACCTGCGCGATCTGCCACAGCCGCCAGAGCACGGACCCGATCTGCCACCTGTACGTGGGCTCGATCACGGAGGCGGTGCAATGGGCCACCGGGAAGGACTATCAGATCGTCGAGACCCACTGCCTGGCCAAAGGCGACGAGTACTGCCGGTTCGAAGTGGGAGAGGTGCGTTCGTGAGCGAACCAGGATTTTCCAGCCGCCTCCTGCAGCGCTTCATCCAAACCGCGGCGGTGGAGCTGGGCACGGACCAGCTCAATACCATGCTGACCCTTGCCAGCCTGCCGGGGGATTGGGACCGGCCGGAACGCTTCCGAGACCTGGACGCCCGGAACGCCGCAGAAACCTATGCCGCCCTGCAGGCAGCGATGCGGACCTATTACGGGCGCGGCGCCCGGGGGGTGCTGCTGCGCGTCGGTCAGCGCTTGTGGCATCACCTGCTGGAGGACGCGGCCCTGACCAGTAAAGCCCAGGCGGCCGTCATCCGGCGTCTGCCCCTGATGGCCCGGCGCAAACAGACCCTCGAGCTGCTCGCCCGGTTGCTCAGCGCCCGGCCCGGCGATGTCACGGTCCACACCCTCGACCTCGACCTGCTGCTCGCCGACCATGCCTCCCCTACCGCGCATGAACGGGCTGAGAAGTCCCCGATCTGTTATGTGACACAGGGCCTGATCCAGGAGTGCCTGTACTGGGCCACCGACCAGCGCCATGATGTGGAAGAGACTTCCTGCAAGGCACGCGGAGAGAATGCCTGCGAGTTCAAGATCACCCTGGGAAACTGATGTGAAATCCTACGAAGCAAATATAAAAAGCGATGATGGCACGGATTTTTTCGTGCGCTGCTGGGAACCCGACTCCAGAACCAAAGCCGTGATCGTGCTGATCCACGGCCTCGGCGAGCACACCGGACGTTATGAACATGTAGCCCAGGCCCTGACCGGGGCGGGTTATGCACTTTGCGGCATGGACCTGCGCGGCCACGGCCGGTCAGGCGGGGTACGCGGTCACATCCCAACGTTGGATGTCGCAATGCGTGATATTCGCGAGTTCCTGATCTTCGTCACGAAGCGTTATCCGGAGCTGTTTCATTTCCTATATGGTCACAGCATGGGCGGCCTGCTCACTCTGGCCTATGCCCTGCAGCACAAACCTGTATTGAAAGGCATAATCGTCACCAGCCCGGGATTGCGCTCCCCACTCCGAGAGCAGAAGGGCAAGGTACTCCTGGCCAGAATACTTGGCTCGTTCACACCCAACACCCTCCTGGCGAGCGGGCTGGATACGGGCGGCCTGGCGCACGATGCGCAGGTGATCCAGGCCTACACAACCGACCCGCTGGTCCATGACCGGATCAGTCTTGGATTAGGCAAGGGCCTGCTCAAAGCTGCGGACGATGTCTGGGAGCACGCCGGCGAATTTTCCATGCCGCTGCTGCTGATGCACGGTACGGCCGATCCGATCACGTATGCTCATGGCAGTGAAGACTTTGCCTCCCTGACCTCGAAGAACAACCGCGACATCACCCTGAAATTGTGGGATGGTTTTTATCATGAACTCCATAACGAGCCTCAAAAACAGGACGTGTTCCGTTTCATGATCGACTGGCTGGATGCTCACATCCAGCCCGCAGCAAGCTAAGAACCTGCTAACCTTCTCCTAGACAAAACAATTTGGGCATGGGAAAATCTCAGTCCATACAATCGCATCAAGGAGTATTCATGAGCAACGAGAAGAAGAGTAAGCGCCAGGAACGGCGGGAGAAGATCAAGAAACAGGAGGCGCGCAGCCGGCTGGTCATGATCGGCCTGATCACGCTGGGCGCGGCCCTGCTGGTCTTTGCCTTCGTCTACCCGTCCCTGCGCCCGATTGCCGAAGTGGTCAGCATCGACCCGGGCACACATCCCAACCCGGACGATAATTCGATGGGCGACCCGAACGCCCCGATCGTGATCGAGGAGTTTTCCGATTTCCAGTGTCCGTTCTGTGAGCGCTTCCACGAGCAGACAGAGCCGCTGCTGCGCCAGTACTACATTGATACCGGCCAGGTTCGCTTTGTCTATCGCTCGATGGGCAACTGGGTCAGCCGCAATATCGGCGGCGGCCGCACCGAGTCGCAGGATGCCGCGCTGGCCGCCTATTGCGCCGGCGAGCAGAACAAGTTCTGGGAGATGCACGCATTCCTGTTTGCCAACGTGCTGGGCGAGGATGTAGGTTCCTACACCGACAAGCGCATCATGGCGATCGCCGAAAAGGTCGAGGGCCTGGATATGGCCCAGTTCCAGAGCTGCTATGACAGCGGCAAATATGAAGACCGTGTTCAGCAGGATATGACCGACGGGCTGGCAGCGAACGTCGGTGGGACTCCCGCCTTCCGAATGACCTACACCGTCAACGGCGAGACCAAAACCAGGCTGATCGAAGGGGCCCAGCCCTTCAGCGTCTTCCAGACCGAGATCGAAGCCGCCCTGGCAGAGATGGGCCTACAATCGCAATCGCCTGAGTAATTTTCAAGGGAAAAGGGACACGGCTGAAGCGTGTCCCTTTTTTGATTCTTCCTTCCAAAAAGAAGTCGACAGGAAATATCCTCATTAACCCAGCATTCATCCTGCAATTTCGGGTCCGGGCGGACAAGTGTATAATGAATTTGGACACACCTTTTCATTGAGGACTTTTCGATGAAACACCGCACGTTCCGTTCCATTCTTTGCTCCATCTTCATACTTGCACTGCTGAGCTCGTGCACCGGGGTCCCGATTCCCATCCCGGGGATGGCAACAGCAACGCCGGTCCTGCCGTCACCGACGCCCTTTCAGCAGGCACTTCCGCCCCGGCTGGTTGAAACCGAGCCGCCGTTGGGAACGGTCATCGGGCATCTTTCTCCGATCACTTTTTATTTCAACCAGGCGATGAACAAACCGACCGCCGAGCAGGCGCTCCGGGGACTGCCTGAGGGGACCTTTACCTGGAACGACGAAGCGACGCTTGTATTCCAGCCCGGCCAGCCCTACCCAGCCAACACGAAACTGGAGATCACCATCGCCAGCTCGCTCAAATCTGCCAACGGGTTCGGCGTTCAGGATCCGTTCAACCTTTCGTTCACGGTGGCGGACTATCTGCGGGCGGTCAACATCCTGCCAAAGGAAAACGCTGAAGATGTGGATGTGCAGTCCGCCGTGGCCGTGTCCTTTAACCAGCCGGTCGTGCCGCTGGGTGCGGAGGCATCCTCCCTGCCTGCCGCGTTCACGCTGACGCCGTCCACCCCGGGAGACGGGGAGTGGATCAATACTAGCACCTATATCTTCTATCCCAATCCAGCGCTGGACGGCGGGACAGACTACAGCCTCAGCCTGAATCCTCAGTTACAAACGGAAAGTGGTGTTGGCCTGGAGACGGGCACCGCAGCGGAGTGGACCTTCAGCACAGCCCGCCCGGGCGTCGTATCGCTCGAGCCGCCTGCCGACCGCTTCATCCCGCTCGACCCCGAGATCCGGCTGACGTTCAACCAGCCAATGGATACAACCAGTGTCGAGTCGAACTTCCTCTTCAGCGGCACCGAAGGCTCGCTGAATGGAACGTTCACCTGGAGCGAAGAGGACACAGTGCTGACGTTCACGCCTGAACGGGAGCTGGCGCGCAGCGTGGGATACATCCTGAACGTTGGCGCGGCGGCAAAATCGAAAGGCGGGATGACCCTGGGGGAAGACTACGGCGCGGTGATGAACACCTATGCTCAATTCGAAGTCAGCGCGACCGATGTGGAATATTACTCCGTCCGCTTCTCATTCACCTCCCCTTTACCGGAGGGCGATTATGATGATCTGGTCGAGATCAATCCACCGCTCGATGACTATTCCACGAGCCTGAACGAGGATAGCAGGACGTTGATCGTCTACGGAAGCTTCCTGCCGGAAACGAACTATTCGATCGAGCTCGCCGCCCAACTGCGTGACCGCTGGGGACAGTCGCTGGGCGATCCCTTTGTCTTTAATTTCCGTACGGCGCCTGCCACGCCGATGCTGAATGTGCAACTTTACAACTCGTCCACCGCTTTTGTGCGCCCGGATGAGGCGGCATTGATCGCTCAGGCGGTCAACGTCCCGAACGCAGATGTGACGGTAGCGCCGCTGTCCCTGACAGACTACTTCTCGCTCCAGGAATCGTACGAGAACCAGCAGGCGTTCAACCCCACGGATCCGATCCTGTATCCCCATGCCTTTAACCTGCTCCCGAGTGAGACCACGGAGGTGAGCCTGCGCCTCGCCGAGCAGGGGAGCAGCCTGGCGCCGGGCGTGTACTATGTGGGAGTGCCTTCGCCGCAAAACGAGCTCTCCGGCAAGAATGTCTACTTTGCCGTCTCGAGCCAGGTCAACCTGACCTTCAAGCTGGGCGCCACCGAGGCGCTGGTCTGGGCGGTGGACCTGCCATCGCAAACGCCGGTTGCAGGTGCGCCGATCACGATCTACGACGACGCCGGCAATCCGCTCAGTTCCGGAGTGACGGACGAAGACGGTATCTGGAAGGGTTCCATCGAGGGGCGCGACGGCCAGCTCTTTGCCGTACTGGGCGAGCCCGGTGAGGAGAACTTTGCCCTCGCCACCAGCAGCTGGAACCTGGGCATTACCCCCTGGGACTTTGGCTACACCTACGACCCGCAGGCGCCGCATACCCGGATCTACATGTACACCGACCGTCCCATGTATCGCCCCGGTCAGACGGTTTATTTCCGCGGTGTGGCGCGCCAGGCCTTCAACGGCCGCTACGAGCTCCCGCAGGCCAATGAAGTGCCGCTCACCCTGCGCGATGCAAATGGGGTGCAGCTGTTGTCTCTCAACGCTCCGCTTTCTCCTTTCGGAACGTTCAACGGCGAGTTCAAGCTCTCCGACAGCGCCGTGCCTGGCTATTACACCTTCGAGAACAGCCCCCTCGGACTCTTCTTCAACTTCCAGGTGGCGGAGTACCGCAAGCCTGAGATCGAACTGAGCCTCGAGTTTTCCGAGGAGGAGATCCAGCTTGGGGAGGAGATGCAGGCTGAGGTCAATGCCCGTTATTTCTTCGATGCACCGGCCAACGATGTGGAGGTCCGCTGGGCCTTGTATGCCCGGCCGGACTACTTCTCGATTCCCGATTACCAGACCGGCCTGCTGGATACCTCGTGGCTGGATGCCTTTCGCTCGCCCGGCCAGGGCTCCTATTATTTTGGCAGGCAGATCGGTGAAGGAACAGGCCAGACGACCCGCGACGGGCACCTGTCGATTGAGCTGCCAGAATTCCCGCAGGCCGAGACCGGGCAGGTTCTGACGCTGGAGGTAACCGCTCAGGACGAATCCGGCCTGCCGGTCAGTGCCCGGGCCGAGATGCGCGTCCACCCGGCGGAGTATTACATCGGCCTGCATCCCGACCAGTGGATTGGCCGCGCCGATTCGCCGATTGGCTTTGAGGTCTACACTGTGGACTGGGAACTGGAGCCTTCCGGTGAACGAGGGCTCAGCGCCGAATTTAGCCAGGTGCGCTGGGAAAAGGACACCGACAGCGCAGGCTTCCCCACCTACGTCCCGGTTTACACACCGGTGAGCAGCAGCAACCTGACGACCGGAGCAGACGGCAAGGCCCGGCTCTCCTTCGTCCCGCCAACGGCCGGGACCTATATGCTCGAGGTCAGTGGCGAAGGCATTCGCGTCCAGTCGATGATCTGGGTCAGCGGGGCGGGCGCGGCGGCCTGGCCGGACCTGCCCAACCAGCGGCTCGAGCTCAGCTCCGATAAGGAAGAGTATAAAGCGGGCGAGAATGCAAAGCTATTCATCCCAAACCCATTCGCCGTCCCCTCGCTGGCACTCGTCACCGTCGAACGCGGTGTGGTCTCGAAAGCAGAAGTTGTCTCGATCACAGGCAGCGGCCGGGAATATTCTTTGCCGCTGACAGAAGCCGAAGCGCCGAATGTCTACGTCAGCGTCACGGTGCTGGGCCAGGATAACGACTTCCGGAGCGGGCTGATCAACATCCCGGTCGCGCCCGATGACAAGGCTTTGAACGTGCAGGTCACTTCGAACCCTGCGGAAGCCGGGCCGCGCGATGAGATCACCTTCGATGTTCTGGTCACGGACTACCAGGGCCAGCCTGTGGAGGGAGAATTCTCCTTCTCGGTGGTGGACCTTGCTGCCCTGGCCGTCGCCGACCCGAACGCGCCGGATATCCTGCCGGCGTTCTATAGCAACCAGCCGCTCGGCATCGAGACCGGACTTTCGGTCGCGGCCTATACCGGGCGTGATGTCCTGTTCCCCGGCGGCATGGGCGGCGGCGGTGGTGGAGAAATATCGTATCTGCGTGAGGACTTCCCAGATACCGCCTACTGGAATCCCTCGCTCATCACGAACTCTGACGGTCGCGGCCAGGTCACGATGACCCTGCCCGACTCGCTCACTACCTGGCAGGTGGATGTGCGCGGGCTGACGGTAGATACAAAAGTAGGCCAGGCTCAGGCAGAGCTTGTCTCGACCAAACCCCTGCTCATCCGCCCGGTGACGCCGCGCTTCCTGGTGAACGGCGATCGCGTACTGCTGGCGGCAATCGTCAACAACAACACATCGAACCCGCTGGATGTCAGTGTGAACCTGCAAAGCGACGGTTTCACGCTCGACGATCCCGACCAGGCAACACAGCAGGTGGAGGTCCCTGCCAACGGGCGGTCCCGCGTGGAGTGGTGGGGAATCGCGGGGATGGCAGAGGCCGCCGACCTGGTCTTCTCTGCCACGACGAGCCAGGCACCGTCCCTGCAGGATTCGACCCGCCCGGTATGGGGCAAGCTGCCCATTATGCAATACTCGTCACCGCAGGCATTCGTCACCGGCGGTGTTCTGCGCGGCGCCTCCTCCCAGCAGGAAGTGATCTCCCTGCCGCGCACCTTCACACCGGACGGCGGCGGCCTGGATGTGGAGTTAAGTCCCTCGCTGGCCGGCAGTTTGCTCTCCGCGCTGGAGGCGGTGGAAGTTCCCGATGTCGCCAGTGCTGAGGCCATCCTCTCTTACTTCCTGCCCAACCTGGAGGTCTACCAGGCGATCCAGGGGGCGGGCTTGAAC
>DATAKV010000691.1:0-1713 GCA_036261375.1 Anaerolineales bacterium | reverse complement strand
GACGATGTTCGAGGCGGGGTATGTCCAGCCGGAACCGCTCCCGATCGAGGTCTATACCAACCCTTCCCGTCCCACAAGCTCTGGCATTGTGAAAGCAATTGTGGACGAATTCATCTCACGCGTCGAGGAGGGGCGCACCAGCGGCATGACCTCCGTGCTGGGATTGCTGCAGGCCGGCCTGTTGGATCCGCAGAATGCCGAAAGCGAGGCGCGGGCCCTGTTCCAGGATGTGGATGATGCGCAAAGCTCTGCCATCACGCTCAAAACAAGCACGGAGGGTGCCGAGGCGGTTGAGTTCGATATTCTTGCCTACATGGCGCCCGGTATGGCGCTGCTCTTTTTGATGTATACCGTTTCGTATGGCGGGCGTTCCATCCTCGCCGAGCGCTCGCAGGGAACCCTGCCGCGCCTGCTCGTTTCGCCAACAATGACTTCCCAGGTGCTGGGTGGAAAAGTGCTGGGCATCTTCCTGACCGGCGCTGCCCAGGTCGGGATCCTGATCCTGGCGAGTTCAGTGTTCTTCGGTGTGCAATGGGGCGATGCAGCAGGGCTGGTCGTGTTGATCCTCGCTGCGGTCTTCGGCGCGACCGGCTGGGGCATGCTGATCACCGCCCTGGCACGTTCCCCGGCGCAGGTGGGGAGCGTCGGCTCGGCGATCATGCTCATCTTCGGCATCCTGGGCGGCAGCTTTATCAACCTCGACCAGATGCCGCCCTTGGTGAGGACAGTCAGCAGGATCACTCCCAACGCCTGGGGGCTGGATGGGTTTACCTCACTGGCACTGGGTGGAACACTACCGAACCTGGTCGAGCCGATTTCTGCCCTGCTTATCATGGGCACTTTGTTATTTGGCATTGCCGTGCTGCTGTTCAACCGAACCGGAATTCTGCAAAAGTGATGCAAACCACAGAGATACAGAGTCACGAAGAGTCCGGTAATCTCTGTGTCTCCCTGGTGAAAAGGTTTCAACTCGAATGAAGAAGATCTTTGCCATCGCCTGGAAGGACGCCATTGTCCGCTTTGCGAGCTCGTCGGAGCTGCTGTTCTTTATCATTCTGCCGCTGGTATTTACCTTCCTCCTTGCCGGAGGAACACCTTCCGGAGATGAGGACCCCCGCATCCGTCTGCTGGTGGTGGACGAATCAAATACAGCTATTTCACAGCAGATCATGCATGAGCTGGAAAATTCCACAGCAGTTCGTCCGGAAACAACAACGCGTGACGAAGCACAGAACGAATTCGATGAGAGGCGCGCTACATCGGTACTTATCATCCCCATGGGCGTTGACATCCAGTCCCTCCAAAATGGATCTGCAGAAGTGGAGCTTCTCCAACAGCCCAACAATCTCAACGCCACCGTTCAGGAGCGGGCCGTGCAAACCGCCATCCGCCGGGTGAGCAGTTCAGTAACCGCTGCCCAGAATGCGGTCAGCCAGAGAGAGACGATCCAGCCCTTTGCTTCGGAGGAAGAGAAACAAGCCTATTTTGAGTCATCCCTCTTAACGGCGCAGGCCCTCCAGAATGAGGCGCCGGAACGTGTGATGGTCGTCGAAGGGAATACGGAAGACCAGGTGGAATACGACCCGCGCGCCAACACATCGGCGGGACAGCTGATCACATGGGTGTTCATTCCCCTGT
The DNA here is from genome assembly GCA_036261375.1 of Anaerolineales bacterium. Lineage (GTDB taxonomy): Bacteria > Chloroflexota > Anaerolineae > Anaerolineales > Villigracilaceae > Defluviilinea. The sequence continues at coordinate 75 of DATAKV010000691.1, read as the reverse complement.
TCGGGATCTCCGCCCAGTGTGCCTTTGAGTGCCAGCAGGGCACCCTGCGCCGCCTGCTCACCACACCGGCCAATA
>DATAKV010000685.1:0-2533 GCA_036261375.1 Anaerolineales bacterium | reverse complement strand
GTGGTTGTGGTTTCCGGCACCGGTTCGAACTGCCGCGGCTGGGATAAAGAGCACAAACGTGAGGGACGTGTCACCGGCCACGGCGTGTTGATGGGTGAAGGCGCCGGCGGCTCTGAGCTTCTCCACCGTGGCATGCAGCTCGTCGGTTATGCCTGGACCCAGCGCGGACCCCTCACCAAAATGGCGGATGCACTTGTCGAATTCGTCGGTGCAAAGGATCTTGAAGATCTGATGCGCGGCTATACCACCTACGAGTATCAGGTCGGCGCTGAAGCAGCACCCGTCGTATTTCGAGTTGCCGAGGAAGGGGACCCGGTCGCCCGCGAGCTGATCCACTGGGCAGGCTGTGAGCTGGGTGAAATGGCCAATGCAGTCATTCGCCAGCTCGAGTTCGAGAACCTGGCCTTTGATGTTGTCATGACTGGCAGCATGTTCGAAGGCGGCCCCAGGCTGATCGAACCCATGCGCGAGACCATCCACCGTCTGGCGCCGGGAGCACGGCTGGTGCGCCTGCAGGTCCCGCCTGTACTCGGCGCGGCGATCCTTGGCATGGAGGCCGCAAACCTGAGAGCCACGCCTTCCATCCGTAAGACCATGGCTAGTACGATTTCATCTGTTCGCAATGTCACCCTGAGGCAATCATGACTTCCCTGGACTTCTCCCTGATCCCCGATACAGATACCGATTACCAGGTCGTGGAACGGTTGATGGCCGAGTTCAAGCAAGAGACAGGCGTCGATGTCCGTCTGAAGCGCATGGATTGGGGCAACGCCTGGGCCCAGCTGATCGGCATCGCCACCCAGGGACAGGGTGTGGACATTTCGCATGTCGGCTCAACCTGGGTCAGCAGCCTGATGACCATGAATGCCCTGCGGCCGATCCCCTCGCATCTCGTCAGCAAGATCGGCGGCGACCAGGCGTTTGTGCATTCCACCTGGTCCAATGTTGTGGCGGAGAATGACCGCAACGTGTATGGCATTCCGCTTAGCGCCTACGTCTATATCGTGGCCTACCGAAGGGACATCCTGAAGCAGACAGAGCTGAACCCGGTCACGGCCTTTGCCACGCCCGGTGCGCTGGAGGAGACCGTACGCTGTCTCGAAAACCTGAAAGCGACCGAGACTCCCTGGCTGATGCCGGTCGTCCCCCACCCGTTCAATGATTTCGTGCATATGGCGGCTTCCTGGATTTGGAGCTCGGGCGGTCATATTATGGACAACCGCGGCAAGCAGGTGCTCTTCAATTCGCCTGCTGCTCTGGCCGGGCTCAAATCCTTCCTGCGCATGCTTCGCCACGTTCCCGTTACCGACTATCTGGGCTCCGATGAGTGCATGCGCGCCCTCCTGGACGGCCGGGCCTCCGCGGTGATCACGGATGCACGTGCACTGAATACGGCTGTCCAGAATAAGGTTCCCGGCATCGAAAACATCGGCGCGGCGAGCCTGATGAGCATTCCCTGGTCCGGGGGCGGCAGCCTGGTTATCTGGCGGCACACCTACGGCTATCCCGACCGTCTCGAAGCAGCTTACAAACTGACCGATTTCATGACTCGCAAGCAGACCATGATGGAGCTTGCCAACAACAGCTATACCCTGCCCTCGCGCACGGACGCGCTGGATGAGCTCTTCCCACCGGATCACGTCCTGCGCCCGGTCATGCTACAGCTGATCTCCACGGGCCGTTCCTACCGTCCGATCGCTCTCTGGCACCGCATCGAACACCAGTTTGGCGCCGAGCTGGGAATGGTGGCCAAACAAATCATGCAGGATCCGACTCTCGATCTGGACGCGACGGTGGAAGAAGCGATGGATTCGCTCGCCTACCGGTTGAACCTGACCCTGGGATAAGATGCGCCGTTTCATCCTACGCCTCAGCCTGCTGGCCCTTTTCCTGGCCGCCTGCGCCGCCCCTGAGCCATCCACTCCATTTACAACCGAGCCTCTGGCTCCGCAGCCCACCATGACACCTGCTCCCCCGACCTTCCGCATCATTGCCTACGCCACCGATGGCGTGATCGAGACCCTGATCCCTTACGACCGGCTGACACATATCAACTATTCGTTTCTCACACCCAATGCAGATGGCACATTCAATCCCATCGTCAACGGCTGGAAGCTGAAGAAGATCGTCGAGACAGGCGATGCAAAGAACGCACAGGTACTGATCTCGGTCGGCGGCTGGGGTTGGGATGCCCAGTTCGAGGAGTTGGCCGCGGACCCGGAGACGCGAACCGCCTTCGTCCAAAACCTAACGGCCTTTGTGAACGAATACCAGCTTGACGGTGTGGACATGGACTGGGAATATCCCGATCCTGGTCCGTCTTCCCAAAATTTCCTCGCTCTTATAGCTGAGCTGCGGGCTGCCATGCCGGACAAGCTTCTGACCACCGCGGTCGTGGCCTATGGCGATGAATACGGGCTGGGTGTGCCTGTTGAGACCTTCGAGCTGTTCGACTTCATCAACATCATGACGTACGCCGGCAGCGATCACGGCACGATGGAACAGTTCCAAAAAGGCCTGGAATACTGGAGCG
>DATAKV010000657.1:0-4041 GCA_036261375.1 Anaerolineales bacterium | reverse complement strand
AATAATATGTCCTGGCACATTGGCGATGTGCGCGGCCGGATCGCTGCTGCAGGATATGGGGCCGGCGGCACCGTGTGGGCGACGGAAAATTTTGCCGTGAGCAGCGGCGGTATGGGCATCGATGAGATCATGGCCGCCTGGGCGGATCCCGATCACATGCGCCCGGCCGTCAACCCGGCCTATTGCCATGTGGGAGCCGGTGCGGCCACAACAGGGGATGGAAGGATCTATTACATCCTGCAGGCGGCTTACGTATCCGGACAGGAGTGCGGAAGCCCGTCCGCCGCCCCGGGAGGCGCTTCGCAGCCAGGCACCGTTCCGAATGCCGTTCCGGGGGTGTCGCAATTGATCATCCCGGTCAAGATCGCCACACCGGATGCGGATGGAAAGGTCTTCCATGACGTCCGGGCAGGCCAATCCTACTGGTCGATCGCCATCGCCTACCAGATCACCATCCATGACCTGGAGGTCTGGAACAACGTCTCCCGCAACACACCTTTACAGGCCGGGCAGCGCTTATTCATCCCGGGCAAGAACACGGAAGGCTATGCCACACCGACACCCAGGGGGATGGTCGTGCTCGCCGCCCCGGATGCGGACGGCAGGATCATCCATGAAGTGCAGCCCTATCAGGCTCTGATCAGCATCGCGGACGCGTATCGCGTCCCCATGGACCGCATCCTGGCTTTGAATGGGTGGCAGGCGGATTGGCCTTTACAGATCGGGCAGAAACTTCTGATCTCGCCGGGAAATGTAACTCCCAGCCCAACCTTAAGCAACATCCAGAAGCTCACCCCCGAGGCAGACGGCAGGTATTACCATACCGTCCAAAGCGGTGAAACCCTTTCGTGGATCGCAGGCTTTTATGAGGTTTCACTTGCCGACCTGATGTCCTGGAATGCGTTAAATGCCGCTTCTGTTATTCGCCCTGAACAGAAATTGCTCCTCCTCGTGACCCCGCCTGCCACGGCGACGCATACACCCAGTCCGGTAACGATTACGCCTTCTCCCTCTCCCTCCAGGACGCCGCCACCGCCAACAGGAACCCCGCTTTCTCAGGTCACAGAGACTCCACGTGGTACTGGTCTGGGTCTTCTGGTAGGTGCAACCGTTATTGCGATGGGCGGCTTGCTTTGGTGGAGATTTTCACGCAAACGAGAATCAACAGCTCCCGATTGATCTGTATTAGGAGGCCCAAGATGAAAGAATATCGCAATCCCCTGGATGTTCATAAACCGCTCGGCTTGTACTCCCATCAAATTGAGGTCAGAGGCAGTGAACGCCTGCTGGTGATCTCAGGGCAGGTCGGAATGCGAGAGGACGGTACGGTGCCCGAAGATGCACTGGAACAGATCGAGGTTGCCTTCGAGAATATTTTCCGCAACCTGCGTGCCGCCAACATGGACGTAAACGACATCATCAAGCTGACCTATTATCTCGTCGGCGAGATCGATACGGCAAAGCGGCGTGAACTTGTGGCGTCCAAACTTCAGGGGCACCAGCCGTGCAGTACACTGCTATATGTTGCCGGGCTTGCGAGTCCCGTTTATAAAGTGGAGATCGAGGCCTGGGCCTCGCGGGCAGAATAGGCCCAGGCCTATAGTAAAATTCAACGAATTTGAAAACAATTATTGGTTCTGGGAGGAGCCTTTATGAGTACAATTCTGCAGCGGGCAACTGCCATTCAGCCAGGTTCCGGTACGACATTAAAAAATCTTGGCGTGACTCACAAACTGACCAGCAACCAGACCGGGGGAGCCTTTTATCTTTGTGAAGCCGTATTCGGCCCTGAGAGTGGGAGCCCGCTACACATCCATCATAAGGAGGATGAAGTTATTTATGTCCTGAATGGGGAGATTGAGATCCGGCTGGGCCAGAACACCCTGCACATTCCGGTTGGCGGGATCGTCCACTTGCCGAAGAAGGTTCCGCATGCGCTCTACAACCCGTTGAAAACGTCGTTGAAGATCATGGTCCATACGATCCCCGGCGGGCTGGAAGGCTATTTCAACGAGGTGGATGCTGCCCTGGAAAGTGGCGTACTAGATGCGGAAATGCATACGAGAATTTCTGCCAGGTATGGCCTGGAGTGGCTGGAATAATAACGTAGTGATCGATTGATACAGGAGACTACATGAAAACAGGTGTTGTGGGGAGTGGGCTTGTCGGCGCGACAGCTGCGTACGCGCTGGTGATGAGGGGAGTGGGGCGGCGCGTGGTGTTGGTCGATCAGAACCGGGCCCGGGCCGAATCCGAAGCGGACGATATCCTGCACGCTGTACCGTTTGCCCATCCTGTCGAAGTGACTGCCGGTGAATATGCGGATCTGACCGGTTGCAAGGTGGTGATTGTCTCGGCAGGAGTTGGGCAGAAACCGGGCGAATCGCGGCTCCAGCTTCTGGGGCGAAATGCACAGGTCTTCAAGCAGGTGATCCCCAACATCCTGCAGCATGCTCCGCAGGCGGTTCTGTTGATCGCGACCAACCCGGTCGATGTAATGACCCACCTGGCGGCGCGCTATGCGGGAGAAGCGGGTGTTCCTTCCAGCCGTGTGATCGGTTCCGGAACCACGCTCGATACGGCGCGCTTTCGTGCCCTGGTCGGACGCCGCCTGAACGTGGACTCCCAACATATCCATGCCTATGTGCTCGGCGAACACGGCGACTCGGAAGTGCTACCCTGGTCACTGGTGTCGGTGGGTGGGATCCCACTGGCGGAATTCTGTACAGGGCTCGAAGTATCGATCTGTGAAGACGATTACGCCGGGATCGACGAGAAGGTCCGCCGTGCTGCCTATCATATTATTGAAGGCAAAGGCGCGACCTATTATGGCATCGGCAGCGCCATTGCCCGGATCACCGAAGTCATCCTGCAGGACGAGCGCTCGATCCTTACGGTCTGTACACCGATGAAAGAGGTGGCCGGGGTCAATGATGTAACGGTGTCAATGCCCAACCTTGTCGGCGGCGAAGGCATCATTCAAACGTTCTTCCCCAACTTAAGCGAGACCGAAATGGAGTCCCTGCACAACAGCGCGCAGGTGGTCCGCTCGGTGATCGAGCAGCTTGAATAAAGGACCGATCTCTGAATTGAACAAAAAACATCCGGGCGCAGTTCAGCAGGCTCGGATGTTTCATTTTGTTATCTGATGTTCACATCAGGGCAACGAACTCTTCACGAGTCAGGGTTTCCTGCTGCAGCAAGTACTGGGTGACGCGCTCCATCGCTTCGCGCTTTTCGGTGATGATCCGCCTGGCTTCGGCATAACATTCTTCCAGGATCAGGTTGATCGCCTGATCCATCGCTTCGAACGTTTTTTGCCCGGCGCGAGGAGCCGCGAGCGCTTCCACACCATCTGCCCGGTTGAACACGCGCAGGCCTGTCACGCTCATACCGAGGCGCATGACCATCTCTTCCGCCAGCTGGGTGGCGACTTTGAGATCGTTGGATGCACCGCTGGTGATGTCTCCGCAGAAAATCTCTTCCGCCACGCGTCCGCCCATCAAACCGGTGATCTGGGCCAGGAGCTGGTTGCGTGACATTAGCAGACTGTCCTGTTCGGGCAGGGACATGGTAAAACCGCCCATCTGTCCGCGCGGGATGATGGTGATCTTATAAACCGGGTCGGAGTGCTCCGTGCAGTGCATGACGACCGCATGTCCGGCTTCATGATAGGCAATCGTCTCGCGTTCCTTTTTGTTCATCACGCGGCCCTTCTGCTGGACGCTGCCGATCAGATTTTTCTCCACTGCCTCCTGGAAGTCCTGGATAGAGATCTCCGCGTGATTATTACGTACTGCCAGAATTGCGGCTTCGTTGACGATGCTGGCGAGGTCGGCTCCGACCAGGCCCGGCGTGGATTTGGCGATGTCCATCAGGTTGACGTCTGAGGCGAGGCGCCGGCCGTCCACATGGATCTTGAGGATCTCCAGGCGCCCCCTGACATCGGGTCGCGGCACGGTGACGTGGCGGTCGAAGCGGCCGGAACGGGTCAGTGCCGGGTCGAGTACGTCCACGCGGTTGGTGGCGCCCAGCACAATG
>DATAKV010000401.1:0-13190 GCA_036261375.1 Anaerolineales bacterium | reverse complement strand
ATCGGCGTCCGCATTTTTATTTGTGAGAGAAGTACATCAGCGCCACGAATTTCGCCTGAGAAGGATTGGGACGATGACGATCATGGCGATCACACCGCCCATGATGACGATCTCGTCCGTGGAACCGATTTCCGAGCGGTCCTCCTGAGGCGGGGTGGGCGTGGCCTGCAGAAAATAGGCACTGTCTGGGAAGGCCTTTTGTGCCTGAGAAGGAGAGGAGTAGGTCAGTGCCGCACTGAGCAGGGCCAGCAGCACACTCAGTCCGATCGTGATGAGGGGAGGGATGAGGCGTTTCATAGGTTTTTACCGCTTTTCAAGATGACCTGAGATCGTTGAAGGCGGCATTTTACAAGTATAACATGCGTAATTTCGGCTGAATCTTATCCACTATATGTACTTCGCTGTGCTTTTGCAGTATAATGCCGACGTTACTGGCGGGGATCAGTAACAATCAGAGGAGAAGAGTGGATCTCTCGGATAGCGCACATCCAAATCGTGTACTCGTCCCATCATTGCGAAGTGATAGGGACGGGTTTGTGTTTGTGGACGTTTATCGTTTCTTTTCTTTGTGAGATTGATGTATATCGCTGAGCAAAAGCCTGAATTGCCAGCCCATTCTCTTTGCTGCCTCAAAGTACGGAACGAACATCTCTTGCCACAGGAGCATGCATGATCCGAAATATTTTAGAATGGCTTTATCAGCCAATGGGGAGGGTCGCAGTGCTGATCACAGCCCTGACCCTGTTCAGTGTCGCCGCCTATGGGATCTACACGACCCAGGTCGCTCCTGAACAGCCGATCCAATTCCGACATGATATCCATGTCAATCTGGGGGTACAGTGTTTGTACTGTCATCCGGGCGCCCTGCGCGGTCCCTCACCCGGTCTTCCCACTCTGACCAAATGCTGGGGCTGCCACCAGCAGATCGCCAAAACGGATACCAGCCCCAGGCTGGCAGTTCTCAAGGATTACGTTCTAAACAACAGGGATATTGCCTGGGTGCCTGTTTCCCAGGTGCCCGATTTCGTTCACTTTACACACCGGCCGCATATTGCCGCGGGTTTGAACTGTGAACAGTGCCACGGCGATATGTCGGCTGTGGAGATCGCCGAAAATCCCCAGATCATGAATATGGGCTGGTGCCTGGAATGCCACCGTGAACGGGCTGCCGATGATGATGAAAAATTGACCAAGCTCACCGATTGTGGTACGTGTCATTATTAAACCGGGCAACAAGGAATAGACTATGAGAGATAAATTTTCCCGGCGTGAATTTCTAAAACTGGCCAGTGTGGGTGCGGCGACCACTGCGGTACTGACCGGCTGTGGCCCCGCCTCACGTTATATCGAGCGTGAGCCCTACACTCGAACACCCGAATACACCTACAATGGCCTGAGCACCTATTACGCCACGACCTGCCGCGAGTGCGCGGCGGGCTGCGGACTCATCGTCCGCACCATGCAGGGTCGTGCCATCAAGGTGGAGGGCAATCCGGGCCATCCCGTCAACCGCGGCAAGACCTGTCCGCGGGCACAGACCAGCCTGCAGGGACTGTACAACCCGGACCGTGTCCCGGGTCCTATTCGCCACGGGCGCGGGGAGGCGCTGTACAGCGAGAACTTCCAGGCCGTGGAATCGAATATGACCTGGGACGATGCCTTTCAGGTGGTGGCCGATGCCTTCGGTAATCCTGGCGGGGTTGCCTTTCTGATGGGGACGGCCCCGGATCACCTCTTCGACCTGGTCAGCGACCTGGCGGGGGCGATCGGCGCACCGGCCCCGATGCGGTTCGACGCTTCGAATCTCTTCGAGACCCGGGCAACGCTGAGCCAGGCCGCCGAGAATCTGTTCGGCCAGGCAGGAATGCCCTTCTTCGATATCGGCAGCTCCGACCTGGTGCTTTCGTTCGGGGCAAACTTCCTCGAGACCTGGATCTCGCCGGTTGCTTACAACCTGGCCTTTGCCAGGATGCGGCGAGGCAATCCCAAGATACGCGGTCACTTCATCCAGTTCGAGCCGCGATTATCCATGACAGGTTCCAAAGCAGATGAGTGGATCCCGATCATTCCCGGGACCGAAGGCCAGGTCGCACTGGCGATCGGCCGTCTCGTCGCCGAAGCAAGAGGCGGTGCGGTGCCGCGTGCCTTCGCGTCTGTGGACCTGGAGGGCGTTGTCACTGCCTCGGGTGTCAGTCTTGAAACACTCGAGCATGTGGCCCAGGCCTTTGCTGATGCAGCCGCGCCGATCATCATTCCGGGCAACCAGGCGCTGGCTCATAGCAACGGACTTTCCACCGCCGAAGCGATCCTGGCCTTCAACGCCATGACCGACAACTTCGGGAAACCCGGCGGCGTCTTCCATTCTCCGCTCTCCCCCAACCAGGATGAATATCACAGTCCTGCCAGCTCGCAGGAGATGGCTGACCTGATCGCCCGCATGAACAGTGGAGAGATCAGTACCCTGTTCGTGCACGGCGCAAACCCGGTCTTCGAGCTGCCGCGTTCGATGGGCTTCGAAGCTGCGCTGGCCAATGTGGGAACGGTCATCTCGTTCGCCACATACCCCGATGAAACCGCGGTCACCGCCGATTATGTCTTCCCCGACCGGCACGGGCTGGAATCGTGGGGGTACCAGCGTGCCACCGGGTCGATGCAGTCCGTGCTTTCGGGCGCTCAGCCGGTGGTCGCGCCCTTCCAGGTAGGTACCCAGGCAACCGCCGATGTGTTGATCGCCGCGGCCGGGCTTGCCGGCCAGACACTTCCGTATGCGGATGAGGTGGCCTTCATCCAGAGCAAACTGTCTAACCTGGTTGGCCAGGCAGATGGCTCTTTTGCAGCTCCCGAGATCAATACCTTCAGCGCCTTTTTCCAGCAGCACGGCGGCTGGTGGCGGACCTCAGCCGAGTCAGATGCTCCGGCTGCGGCGAGCGCGCTCGGCCGTGAGCTGACTCTGTCCGCGGCACAATATGGCGGTGAAGGTGAGTTTTTCTTTGTTCCCTTTGTTTCGCCGACACTGGGAGAGTATGGCGCCAACAAACCCTGGCTGCAGGAGCTCTCCGACCCGACCACAACGGTAATGTGGAATACCTGGGTGGAGATCAATCCTGAAACAGCACATGAACTTGGCGTCACAAATGATGATGTGGTGAAGATCATCAGCGAAGCCGGTGAAGTGGAAGCGCCGGTGTATCTATATCCGGCCATCCGTCCCGATACGATCGCCATGCCGTTCGGGCAGGGACACACAGCCTATGGGCGCTACGCCCAGGGACGCGGCGCCAACCCGATAAACCTCCTTGGTTTGCACTTCAATGAAGCAGGCGACCTGGCATACCAGGCTATGAAGGTCCGTATCGAAGCGACAGGCCGGAAGCAGCCATTGTCACGCCTGGAAAGCCGAATCGGTGTCTATGGTGAGGGTTTGGGCGAAGAAGGACATTAGAGGAGAAGAGCATTATGAGTGACCTGAGTGTTGATCTGAATCGTGTCGGCGCGAAAGGCGCGCTTGCAGAAGAGGCAGAGGGGAAGTGGGGCATGGTCATCGACCAGGATATCTGCACGGGCTGCCAGGCCTGTGTGGCAGCCTGCGCCATGGAGAATAACCTGCCCTTCGTAATGGAGGAGGATGCCGGCTACGGGCGCACGCTGCACTGGATCCGCATCGAGCGTTTCTGGGAGGGGACCTATCCTGAAGTCAAGACCACTCCCTACCAGCCGATGCTCTGCCAGCAGTGCGGCAGCGCTCCCTGTGAGCCAGTTTGCCCGGTGTTTGCCTCGGTTCACAGCCAGTCGCAGGAACTTAATCTGCAGGTGTATAACCGCTGCATCGGGACACGCTATTGCGCCAACAACTGTCCCTACCAGGTCCGCCAGTTCAACTGGCGCGATTATGCGCTTGAGCCGTTCCATGCCAACGAAGTGAATGGAGAGCTGGTATATTCCTTCCACAACCAGTTCAACCCGGATGTGACCGTCCGCCGCCGCGGCATCATGGAGAAATGCACATTCTGTATCCAGCGCATTCACAAGGCGGAGGACAAGGCCAAGTCAGAAGGCCGCGCGGTCGAGGATGGGGAGTTCACTACTGCCTGCGCCCAGGCCTGCCCGACCAATGCCATTACCTTTGGCCTTCTAGATGACCACGAGAGCCTGGTCAGCCAGCTGGCCGAGCGCGCCCAGGACCGGGGCTATCGCCATCTTGATGAGTTGAACACCCAGCCGCGCATTACCTACCTGAAGGGAGTCTAGGGATGGCTGTTACTTCCAAATATTATTCAGGCTCCGAAAAAGCACATGAGGAACATCACGAAGAGGAACACGACCCGCGCGAGTCGCTGATGTACGATGTGCTGCCGCGCGGGGTGATGAATGACATGGTCATGGAATCGATGCACGCCACCTCCTGGAAGTTCTGGGTGGTATTGGGCATCCTGGTCTTCCTGGTGGCAACCTGCTTCTTCTATGCCTGGGGATACATGATCGCCGAAGGGCTGGGCGTAGCAGGTGTGATGCGGCCCGCCTACTGGGGTGTGTTCCTGGTCAACACCGTGTTCTGGATAGGCATCAGCCACGCCGGAACCTTTATCTCGGCTATCCTGCGCGTGTTCAAGGCGGAATTCCGCCGACCGTTCACACGGGCCGCCGAGCTGATGACCACCTTTGGCCTGATCCAGGCGGGCGCCAGCATTTTTATGCACCTCGGCCGGGTCTGGCTGGCCTACTGGATGTTCCCGGTCCCGAATGAACGCCAATTGTGGCCGAACTTCCACTCACCGCTAATGTGGGACCTGCTGGCCATCACTACCTACGTGCTCGGCAGTACGATGTATTTGTTCCTGCCGCTCATCCCCGACCTGGCGATGGCGCGCGACCGCTCGACAGGCTGGCGCAAGACCTTCTACCGCATCCTGGCTCTGGGCTTCCGCGGCACCGAGGGCGAATGGCGGCACCTGACGACCGCCATGAACATCTTTGCCTTTGCGATCATCCCGGTCATGTTCTCGGTGCACACCATCGTGTCCTGGGACTTTGCGATGGCGATGCGGCCGGGTTGGTCATCCACAGTCTTCGGCCCGTACTTCGTGCTCGGGGCGCTGCACTCAGGCATGGGCGCGGTGGCGATCGTGTTGTTCATCATGCGCTATACAATGAAGCACATGGATTACTTCATCCGCAAAGAGCATTTCGATGCCCTCGGCAAACTGATGATGATCGTTTCATTTGCATATGCTTATTTCTTCTTCAACGACTATATCGTGCAGTGGTACGGTGGCGACGCAGCCACGGACAACCTCCTGCACTGGCTGGAAGCCGGACCGATGGCATGGATGTTCTTCCAGATGGTGGGCTTTAACATTGTGCTTCCATTCCTGACCCTCTGGAATAAACGCATACGCACGACACCCTGGCTGCTGGCCATCATCGGCTTGCTGATCAATGTGGGTATGTACTGGGAGCGTTACATTATCGTCCCGGTCATGCTGACGATCAACCGCATGCCTTTCACCTGGCGATTGTATGAACCCCGGATCGAGGTCTTCCTGACTATCGGGACGTTCGCCATGTTCCTGTTGTTCTACATGATCGCCTCGCGCCTGATCCCGCTCGTCCCCGTCTGGGAAGTGCAGGAAGGGCAGATGACCCACAGCCTGCGCAAGGTGGGCAAAGCGCATGTTCCGACCATCAGTGAATTCGAATAATGGAGCAGACCATGACCGATACAACTCTCCTTGCTCTATTTGAGGAAATCGATCCCGCTGCGAATGCCATTGAGAAGCTGCACGAGATGGGCGTGACCAACGACCGGATCGAGGTCATCTCCGGTGTGCCGATCTCGCACAGGATGCTTGGCCGACCGCACCCGTGGACGAACGTTTCACGGCTGGCCCTCGTCGGCGCGGTTGGCGGTTTCCTCTTTGGCCTCTTCCTGAATTTTGGAACGCCTAGCCTGTATGCAGTCCGTGTGGGAGGCCAGGCGCTGTTTCCAATCCCGCCCGGATTGATCCTCGTGTTCGAAATGACCATGCTCTTTGCGCTGCTCTCCACATTCCTCGGCGTTTTCCTCGAGAGCTATTTCCCTAACTATAGCCGTATGGATTATGTGCCTGAGATCAGCGATGGCAAGATTGGTGTGTTCTTCAGGGTGCTACGAGATGAACAGGAGAAATTCATAGAAGCCCTCAGCCAGTTGGGTGCTGAATCTGTCAGAGCCGTGGAGGCGCAGCCGCTATGAGATTATTACGGCAGCTATTCTGGGTATCTACGGTGCTTGGCGTCCTGTTGGGCATCGTGCTCCTCTTCACGTACGATATTATCAAGATCGAATGGATCAGTTTCATGGAGATCCAGCCGTCCTACCGCCCGATGGAGGATCCGCTTCCGGTGCCTGCCCGTTCGATTCCCATCGAGGGACCGGTGACCATTGCGGGCATGCTTCCCGAAAACCCTATGCCCGGCGATGAGGCTTCGATCACCCGCGGCGCGAATCTGTTTGAAATCCACTGCCAGATGTGTCACGGGCAGACCGGCGAAGGGACCGGTCCGATCGCCGCCTTCCTGATCAAATTCAAGCCGGCCAACCTGACCTCGCCGGTCGTCCAGTCCAAGAGCGATGGATCCATCTTCCTGACCATCACGAACGGCCTCGAGGGACGCATGCCGCCCCTCAACGAAAACCTGACCGTTTCTGAGCGTTGGGACGTGGTGAACTTTGTCCGCACACTGCAAGCAGAACCATCGGAGTAGGGGAGGAGCACACTCATGAATGATGATGTCAGACGAACGATCTATGCGACCATTATCGGCTTTCTGGCGATCGTGGTCACATGGCTCGGCTTTATTTATGTGTCTTCCTGTGGCTTCACTCTCAACTGCTACCAGGCACGTCCGCTGGTGATCCGCACACCGATCCCCACGTTGATCCCCGCGGCGCATGCTGAGGCTGAAAATGGAACCACTGTAGAGATCGGTGAATTCAATAAGTGCAAGATCGGCGCGACCGATCTTATTGCTTCTTGGGCAATCGCAGGGCATTCCGAGAACGAACCGTTCCCGTTTACGGATCTGAACGGTCAGGAGTGTGAAGGGATGTTCGAGGATATTCAGCCTCTTTTTGCGGAAAACAGTCTCTGGTACCCCGGCTCGCTTGGCTGTACCACCTGCCATAATGCTGAGCTGACCGAGCGAAGCTCGGGATTGGATCTCTCTTCCTATGAATCGATCTCGCTGGGTACACGTCGTGTGCTGGAAGCCACCTCGCCGGGAACCGATATCTTTGGGCGCGAAGAATGGGAGACTTCCCTGCTGCACGAATATCTTTTCAACCAGGGGTTGACAGCTGAAGGTCACTCACCCGATGCAGAGCCCCCACAGGCAATTATCTATGCGGGCCAGCCGGTTTCCGAACCAGAAGCGAACGCCACTCCGACTCCATAAACATAGAATGAAAAATGCCCCTTCCACGAGTGGATGGGGCATTTTTATGTACCTCAGTGGGTTAGTGGCCTTCGCCTCCCACGGGTGTGCCCTGGAAGATTTCCGGGTTTTCAGGACCCTCTGCGATCAAGTGCCCCACCAGCCCTTTTTGGGTTCGCGAAAGGGCATGATCTACAAGAATGTATTCGCCGGGCACTTCCAGTGCAAATTCCACCATTGTGGCTCCACCTGCCGGTACCAGGGTGGTTTGGATATTGGTCAAGGCCGGCGAGGTTAACGAAGCCTGGTTATACACCCTGTCAAATATCTCGCCGATGACATGGAAGGAAGATGTAAAATTGGGTCCGCCTACGCCAAAGTAAATCCGTACGGTCTCACCGACATTTGCCCGCAGGGGCAGTTCCTCGGTGAGTGCTCCCACCGCTCCATTGAACACCAGATATTCCGGATTCTCGTCGAGGAGCGCCTCGATATTTTCAGTAAGAAGACCGGTGGAACCAAACGCTTCATTTGTATAGAGCTCACCCTGCATCACGTAGAACTCGCGATCGACTTCCGGTAGACCTTCCTCGGGTTCCACAAGGATCAGACCATACATACCATTGGCGATGTGCTGGGCGACCATTGGTGTGGCGCAGTGGTAGACATATAAGCCGGGGTTAATCGCCTTGGCAGTGAAGATGGTCTCGCCGCCAGGGGGCGTTTGCGTCATCACAGCACCACCGCCAGGGCCGGTCACCGCGTGGAAGTCCACTGAGTGCGGCATTGTGCTGTTGGTCAGGTTCCTCAAGTGAACTTCGATCGTATCGCCCACTCGTACGCGATAAAAGGGACCCGGCACGCGGCCATTGAACGTCCAGTAATTGAATGTCGTTCCATCTGCAAGTTGCCCTTCGAGTTCGATGGTTTCCAGGTCGATGCGCACCGTTCGAGGTTCACGCGGGCCGATCGGCGGGGGAATCTCGGTGGGATCGCGGATGATATCCGCACCGGTCGTAGCAGGATTATTGACCACAACGGGTCCACTGGAGGGATTACCGTTCGTAACCGGCACGGATGGATCTCCATTACTTGCCAAATCCTCGCCAGTCACTTGAAACGCTCCATGCATACCAGCTTCCTTATGCCCTGGAACCGAACAGATATAGGTGAACGATCCGCCCTTGTCCACTGTAAATTCGAGGGTGGTGCTGTCTCCTACCCCCACGACATTTTCTGATGTAGCATTGAAGTCAGGGAAGCTGATATTATGTTCCACCCCTTCGCCGCTCGTCAATGTGACCCGTACCGTATCGCCGACGTTCGCACTCAGAGGCGGGTTGACCTCGCCATCGATGGCGCCCCCATCGCCGACGAACTGCATCTCGCCATTTTCCAGGCGGGAAGTGAATGCATATTCGACCACCTTTCCCGGGATGCTTATATCGCTTTCTACACCTGGTTCAGGAACGGATCCTGCACTTGAGCATGCAGAGATCAACATGATAGTAGTCATAAGCAGACTTACTATTCTTAAAATGTTTCTCATAGAGTACTCCTTTCTCGAACTTATTCAATATCTTTACACGAGAAACTCATTAAACGAGATGGTCGATCATTTTTTTCGAAACATCATCAGATAAAAAGGTTTTGCAGCACCCCCCGGTGTAGCTTCGCATAATAATCCAAATCGATCCTAAACAGTTGGTGAGCATCCTATTGTCCCCCTTTTCTATAACGTCCTGTTTTAATTCTAGCATATAAATAAATATACGAAAGTGAAAAGCAACTGTTGCTTGTTATATCCCTATTTCCTCATAGCCTGCAGGGTGCCGCAGGCAGAGGCGAACGAGGAATTTGGGGCGGTGTGAGTGACTGAAAGGAGCGAAGACTCTCAAGTTTGCGAAAAACCACCCTGTAACCTGACAGTCTTCGTCGGTCTGCTCATCAGAATGGCATAAGCGGTTTATTTTGCAAACATATCCAAAAAGCAAAACACCCACTAGCGGGCCTTTTTCATCAGCGGAGAAGGCGGGATTCGAACCCGCGAACCTTTGTGGGTTACACGCTTTCCAAGCGTGCGCTAAGCCAGACTATGTCGCGACCTCTCCAAATCAAGCGGGCAGGTTATACCGGGAATTAAAACATGGCCTGCGAACCTGCAGGCCCTATTTATAAAAATCTAACCTGGTTATCCAGGGCACCCTGGTTGATTCACTCGGTGATCAGTCGGACCTGAGACGGGAGTCACAAATTACCCGACTTAAACTTCCATTGAACTCCAATTTGAGTTTTTTCAAAATCACCAGCCACAGCTCTTGAGCCATAGGGAAGCCTCCTTGAATCCATTCGAATATCAATACCTTGTAGCGGGAAAAGTAAGATTGTTTTTCTGAATTTGTCGGGAAAACCCTTCACCTATACACAGGACCTTTAGCACAATTGATAATGACAATCGTCACATTCAAAAAAACGAATATGACGCTATCATATATTCAGGTTTATGAATATGAAAAAACAATCCATCCCTCAGATTGCTGAACAGATCGCAGGCCCCCTTGAAGCCATTGCTTCGGCACAGCGTGTTGCCCTTCTTCTAGCCATTGGAAATGGTGAAGCGTGTGTCTGTCATTTGGAAGCCTCGCTTGGATGGCGACAGGCTTATATTTCCCAGCATTTGATGGCACTTCGCAAGGCAGACGTTTTGCAGGACCGGCGCGAAGGACGTTATGTCTTCTACCGGCTGAAAGACATCGCTCTTCTCGATCTTATCGTGGCTGCCGCTCGCATAAGTGGAATGGCGGCCGAACCCATTTCTGCCCTCCTCGAGACTCAGGTCCATCCCTCTTGTGAATGCCCGCAGTGTTCTCCCGTGTTGATCCCGGTAGAAAGCCTGAAAACCGCATGAATATCCTCTCCTTCCTTGCAGAACTTTTTTATGGCGGTCTTGGCAATCTGGCATCCTATCTGGCCGCTCATGTATTGCTCTGCCTGCTCCCTGCCTTTTATATCGCTGGGGCCATGACCGCACTGATCCCCAAGGAAACTGTTACCCGTTTCTTAGGCCGCAATACCCCCAGGTACATTTCCTATCCTGCCGCAGCATTGGCAGGTTCGATGCTGGCTGTGTGTTCCTGCACCATTGTGCCGCTCTTCGCTGGTATTTACAAAAAGGGCGCTGGAATCGGTCCGGCGATCACATTTCTGTTCTTCGCCCCTGCCGCCAACATCCTTGCGCTGGTCTACACGGGCGGCGTCATCGGCGCAGATTTGGCGTTTGCTCGGCTGTTTCTCTCCCTGACGTTTGGCATAGGCATAGGTATCATCATGGCCTTGATCTTCAGTCGGGAAGATGTTGAGCATGATAAAGCCACAGATGCCATGTTCGCGGCCCGGGGCAGCATGCGCCGGGTGGCATTGATCTTCCTTCTTGTCCTTGTTTCCCTGCTTCTATCTGGAACACTCAAGGTCGGCTTGTTGACGAACACCTATACAACAATTACTGCCCCTATTGCAGGGATGGACCGGTTTCAGGATTTCCTCTACAACGTGGTCCCATATGATTCCGCAAAGGGCGAAGAGGGAGTCACAGCTCAGGGCGCTATCCTGATCGGTTTGCTCGCCCTGATCGGCATTACCTCCTGGAAGGGGATGGAAAATATCTTTGATGGGTTCAACCGCTGGACTTGGATCTCTCTTGGTCTCGTATCCCTCACATTGCTTGTTGCTGCTGTTGGCATGAATCCTCATGCCGGTGGATTGGATATTTTGATCAATGGCAAGTTCTTTGGTGTGTTGCTTGCCCTCGGCGTCCTTGGCTGGATCCTCAAGACGAAATTGACAGAAAGCGAAACCCGTGATTTCCTGTGGGAATCCTGGAAGTTCGTCAAACAGATCTTCCCATTACTGGTGGCCGGTGTCTTCGCTGTGGGCGTTATCCGCGTCATCATCAAGCCCGAGTGGATCGAGACACTGGCAGGCCAAAACACCGTGCTTGGCAATGTCGCCGGTGTAATTTTCGGCGTTTTCATGTATTTTCCCACCCTGGTGGAGGTGCCGATCGCGCAGATGTTCCTCAGCCTTGGCATGCATCGCGGACCCTTGCTTGCTTATCTCATGGCAGACCCCGAGCTTAGCCTGCAGAGCATCCTGATTATTTCCACGATCATCGGCCGGGTCAAATCGTGGACGTATGTAGGCTGGGTGGCACTTTTCAGCACCCTGGCCGGACTCATCTACGGGACGTGGGTGGATGGTGCCAGTGTCGTGTTGGTCATATTCTATTTGGCAGCGCTTCTCGCAGTATTGTCCGGGTTATTGTGGTGGGTGACCCGCAAAAATGCGATGGTAACTGCCCACCAAAGAGCATAGCCATTTTGAATTTCATACAGTCCAGGCATAATCAATCTATTATCAAAGGAAAAAAGAACATGCTTACCATCAAAGTCCTTGGTTCCGGCTGTGCCAATTGCAAGCGCCTGGAACAGATCGCCCGCAAAGTCATATCAGACATGAGCGTAGAAGCGGATGTCATCAAAGTGACTGACTACAATGACATCATGTCCTACGATATTCTCTCCACACCGGGACTGGTCATCGACGAAAAGGTTGTATCCTCCGGTAGAATCCCCACACCGGCGGAGGTTACCACCTGGGTGGCGAGCGCCCTGGAAACAGCCTGAAACTCGCCAGGCTTGAAAAGCGCAAGCGAAGGCTTTAAGTCTTTGCAAGCTTTGTAAATGAGCAAATGCCAGATCCTTTGACGCTTGTACAAATTTGGCAATCTGTCGATTCAAACGATCATCACCCTGGATTGATGACATACTTTTGCGGCCCGCAACTTGTGAACATTGGTGTATCGAAAAATTCTTCTAAAGAGGAAACTGCATGAAGCGCAAAATCCTATTTTTATGCACGGGAAATTCATGCCGCTCACAAATGGCGGAGGCGATTGTCAACGCACGGCTTGGCGATGAATGGGAAGCGGTCAGCGCGGGGACACGACCTGCGGGCTACGTCCATCCCAAGGCTATAACGGCCCTCCAGGAGATCGGGATCGAGCATGAAGGCCGTTCAAAACCGGCAGATGAATTTCGAAACGTACCGTTTGACCTGGTGGTGACCGTCTGCGACTCAGCAGCGGAGGAGTGTCCGGTCTGGTTGGGAAAAGGGAAGCGTATGCATCACAGTTTTCCCGATCCGGCTCTGACCGATCGTATGGATGACTTTCGCACAGTGCGCGATGATATCGAGCGTGAAATCACCCAGCTGCTCAAGCAGTTTGGATAACGTTGGGAACCAGGAGGTTTTTCATGTCTGAAGCTGCAGTAACCAAGACGCCGGCGCAAAGCCTGAGCAAACAACTGTCTTTTCTGGATCGCTATCTCACGCTGTGGATTTTCCTGGCGATGGCGGTCGGCGTGGCCATAGGCTTCCTGTTTCCGCAGGGAGTAGAAAGGTTTAATGCGGCGGTATCAATCGGTACAACCAATATCCCCATTGCGATTGGCTTGATCCTGATGATGTACCCGCCATTCACCAAGGTGAAGTATGAGGAGTTGGGGGATGTCTTCCGCAATAAGAAGATCCTATCCCTTTCGCTCATTCAGAACTGGATCATTGGTCCGGTGCTGATGTTCATTCTGGCGATCATCTTCCTGCGCGGCTACCCTGAATACATTGCTGGTCTGATCATGATTGGTCTGGCACGCTGTATTGCCATGGTGATCGTGTGGAATGAACTGGCGCATGGCGACACGGAGTATGCGGCTGGGTTG
>DATAKV010000635.1:0-5587 GCA_036261375.1 Anaerolineales bacterium | reverse complement strand
ACGAAGGCCAAGGAGCGTGTCCTGGAGCTCAAGCCGTTCGCCGTGACGCTCGACATCATGATGCCCGGCCGGGATGGGTGGTCGGTGCTCTCTGATCTCAAGTCGGATGCCGCCACCCGGGATGTGCCGGTGGTTATCTGTTCAATCATCGAGCAGGAGGAGAAAGGCTTCAGCCTGGGCGCCGCAGATTACCTGCTCAAGCCCATCCTGGAGGAAGATCTTGTCCACGCCCTCGACCACCTCAACCGGGATGGGAAAATCCTAGATGTATTGATCATCGATGATGATCCCAACGACCTGCGTCTGATCGAAAAGATCCTCATTGATAATGGCCGCTATCGGCCGATCCTGGCCCAGGGTGGGCGGAAGGGCTGGGAAGCTCTCAGTACCCGCATGCCCGATGCTATCCTGCTCGACCTGTTCATGCCCGACATGGATGGCTTTACCCTGCTCGAAAAACTGCGCAACGAACCCCGCTTATGTCACATCCCGGTGCTGGTGGTGAGCGGTGGCGGGTTGACCAGTGAGCAGTGGCAGCAATTGAACGAATACGGCCAGCGCTTCCTGACCAAGGGCGCGCTCGCCGATGGTGAACTGGTCTCGAGCATCGAAGAAGCATTGAACCGAATCTCAACCTAGAAACACGCAGAACCAACCGTAAAAGGAAATCAGCCAACATGTCATTCGTCATCCGGTGCCTGGACTGTGGTCATGCCGCGCCTTTCATGCCCAGCTCCATGCAATGTCCGAACTGTAACAGCCAGTGGCGTGCCGCTGAGTACGATATGGCTGAGGTGTCAAGAACCTTCCCTCAGGAGATCAAGGACAGGCCTTTCGACCTGTGGCGCTATCGTGAACTGCTGCCCATTCGCAATCCCAATCCCACGCTGCGTCTTGGGGAAGGCGGCACGCCTCTGATCCAGGCAGTGAACCTGGGTATGATGCTCGGTTTACCTAACTTGTTCATCAAGGATGAGCGGCAGGGTCCAACATCCTCGTTCAAGGATAGGCAGGCAGCGGTTACCATTGCCGCGTTGAAGGAAGGCGGCGTGACAGAGATGGTGGCGGCCTCCACCGGAAATGTGGCTATTGCGCTTTCCGCCTACGCGGCCAGGGCAGGGATCAAATTGTGGGCGTTCGTTACCAGCCTGGTGCCCGGCGTCAAGATGCGGGAGATCGCGCTGTATGGCAGCCAGGTGGTCAAAATCACAGGCTCCTATGATCAGGCGAAGCAAGTAGCAGCAGAATTCGCCCGCCAGCGCGGCCTCTACCAGGATATGGGTGCGCGTACCGTCACGGCTGTCGAGGCGATGAAGACCATCGCCTTCGAGATCGCTGAACAGATGACCATGCAGCTAGGCATGCCGAAAAATTCAACGCCGGATCAACCCAAGTGGCGTACACCGGACTGGTATATCCAGGCCGTGAGCGGCGGGATGGGTCCGATTGGTGTCTACAAGGGTTTTACAGAACTGAAGGAACTCGGTATTATTGACCGCATCCCGGCGCTTGCACCCATCCAGGCGGAGGGTTGTGCGCCGATGGTCATGAGCTGGAAGATGGGTCTTGAAAAAGCCGAACCGGTCCACTCACCCAAGACGCGCATCGAAACTCTCGCTACCGGCGATCCAGGCCGCACCTATGTGATGCTGCGGCAGCAGGTCAACGATACCAACGGTGTGTTCGAAAGCGTCAGCGACGACGAAGCCTTCCGGGCCATGCATGTGCTGGCAAAGATGGAGGGCATCTCCGCAGAACCGGCTGCCGGTGTGGCCTTTGCCGGACTCTTCAAGCTGGTGCGGGCCGGGATCATCAAGCCGACCGATACGGTCGTGGTCAACTGCACTGGGCACACAATGCCCGCCGAACAATTCCTCTTCGGAGAGAACTGGACGCGAGACGTGGACCTGCAGGCCAAGCCTGAGCAGGAGCCTACCCCCCAGGAGGGACTGCTCTCGGCTCTCAACAACGTGACCCCGAACCGCTTCCCACGCGTGCTCGTGGTGGACGACACGCCGGAGGCGCGGCGACTCATCCGGCGCATCCTTCAGTCGCAAGGCGATTTCGAGATCTTCGAAGCCGCCAACGGACGGGAGGCTGTCGAGATGGCTAACCTTCAGCAGCCCGATCTGATCATCCTTGACCTGATGATGCCCGAAGTAGACGGGTTCGCCGCCCTCGACCAGCTACGCAGCCAGCCGCAAACCGCCAATATCCCGGTCATTGTTGCCACAGCCAAAGAGCTTACCGTGGATGAAAAAGCCCGCCTGCAGGGTCAGATCCAGTCACTGATGATGAAGGGCGATTTCCTGAACGATGAATTCCTGAGCGAGGTCCGTTCCCTGATCCGATAGAATGTATTGAGCTTTCTAAGCCGGTCAAAAAGCAGACATGGATATCTCACCGGTCCAACGAACTGATTTGAGAGGTCATCAGGTAAAAATCCAGATGCAAAAAGGCCGAACCACTGGGATCAATGCCGCGCTCGTCTCTGCCTTCTTTCTGGGGCTTGCACCCGTTTTTGGAAAAGCCGCGATGGGAGCGGACAAATTCTCCCCGCTTGCAGTTGTTGCCCTGCGGACCGGCATGGCGGCGCTGCTCCTGCTCCTGATCATGATGCTGATCCGGCGCCAGTTCCTCTACATCTACCCGGCGGGGCTGCTTGGCTGCCTGATCGCCGGGGCGGTGAATGGGGTCGGGTCGATCTTTTATTATGTTGGCCTGAGCAAGCTGAACGCCAGCATCGCCCAAATGTTATACGCCCTATACCCGTTCTTCGTGGCATTTTGGCTGCAGCTTGACAAGCAAAGCCCCTCGCGTCTGACTGTCTTCCGGATCATCATTGCCTGCTTTTCGGCCTTTCTTTTGACACAGGCATCCACCGGAGACATCGACTTATGGGGGGTGTTCTACATGCTGCTCGCCGCAGCGTTGTATGCGCTGCACCTGCCCATCAATCAGCGCGTGCTGTACGATGTCCCTGCCCCCACAGTAACCGTCTATACACTGATCGCGATGAGTTTTATCGTTGTTCCGTCCTACCTCTTCTTCGACCGGAGCTGGCCTACTGGGCCGGCACCCTGGCTGCCCGTACTTGGGTTGACCGTTGTGACCTTCTTTTCCCGGCTGCTTTTATTCCTGGGGGTCAAGCACATCGGCGGTATGCAGACCGCGCTGCTCGGGCTGGGGGAGCTGCTTGTGGCGATCGTGTTCAGCCATCTATGGCTTGGGGAGAGCCTGACACCCCTCCAGTGGTTCGGGACCGCAGGCTTGGGGGTGAGCCTGCTGCTGGTCTGGTTCGAAAGGCCGGCAACAAATCCTGTCCACACGCATGGGCTGTTGAGCTGGCTCCAGCCGCCTGATTTCCCTGCCGATTTTTACAAACATTAGTAAAAACCACCAGAATTTCTGGCGGTTTTTGTCAGTTTACATAGAAGAGGTTGACTGCAACACCTGTCGGCGCTCACAAAGGCCGACTATACATTTATCGATAATTCGTTGTTATTATTTATCCCCTTCATACAGATACCCCGTTCCACGCACACTGATGACGCGTTCAGAGAGAGCGGGAAAGCTCTCGAGCTTGTGGCGCAGGCGGCTGACCAGCGGACGCAGGATCTCAGGCGCCTCGCGCTGGGAGGTATCATAGCCCTGGACCAGCAGGACCAGCTCGCGGTGGGAATAGACCCGGCCCGGGTTTTCGATCAGCACGCGCAGCAACCGTCCTTCGGCGGGAGTGAGATGGATGATCTGATCCTTCTTACGCACCTGGCGGCGGGAGAGGTCGACATGGGTGCCGTCCTTCAGCGAGAACTCGGCGGCACCTTCGTCCACATCCATGGAGGAGATGCCTCCGCGCATTTTCAAGCGAGACTCTCGGCGGGATAAGCCTTTCTTGATGCTGGCAATCACCTGGGCAGGCGAGGCCGGCTTGAGCAGGTAATCATGGATGCGCAGACGCAAAGCCTGGATGGCCGATTCAGTGGTACCGAAGGCGGTCAACAGAATCACCTCCGTCTCAGGGGAAATCTGGTTGACAACCTGGACCACTTCCAGCCCGTCCATGCCAGGCATACGCAGGTCCACGACCATGATCTCCACAGGATGCGTACGGACGTACTCAACCGCGGCCTGTCCATTCGGGACCGAATTCACCGTATATCCCTCGAGGCGCAAAATATCGCTCAGGGATTGGCGTGCAACAGGCTCGTCATCGACTACTAAAATATTCGATTTCATTGATTATCTCCCATCGGAAGGAATAAACGAAAACAGGCACCGGATCTGCGTCCTGAAACAAGATCGAGCGTCCCGCCATGGGCGGTGACAATATTGTAACTCACAGTCAGCCCCAGCCCTGTGCCTCCCTCTTTTGTACTAAAGAATGGTTCGAAGATGCTCTCACGACGCTCTGCCGGGATACCGGGACCATTGTCTTCGAAGATCAGCTCGATGCCGCCCGGCAGAGCCCTGGCGCTGATCAGAACCTCGCCGCCATCTGGCATGGCATCGAGCGCGTTCAGGATCAGATTAAAAAAGATTTGCTGGATCTGGCTGCTGACCGCATAGATCGGGGGCAGCGATTCGGGAAGCTCCGTTTTAACCTGAATATTCTTGATTCGCAGCTGCTGGGATGTCAGGCTGATCACATGGGTCAGTAGGTCGAGCAGGTCCACCTGTTCGACGCGCGCCGCGCCCGGACGGTAGAAGTCGAGCATTCGCTGGCTGGTCTGCATCAGGCGCTCGAGCTCCTTTTTGGCAAGCTCGAAATATTCCTTGCGCTTCTCAGGTGGGACGTTCTCATGCCCGGCCAGGTGCAGGCAGTTCTGTACCGACTGGAGTGGGTTGTTGATCTCATGTGCAATGGAAGCGGTCAGCCGCCCAGCCGCCGCCATTTTTTCTACCCGCAGCAGCGCTTGTTGAGATTCTTCAATCTTCTTCACATACGCCCGTAATTCTTCATACAGGCTGGCATTCTCCATTGCAACCACCGCCTGGCGGGCAAGAACGAAGAATAATTCCAGGTCGGCGCCGCGAAAAGAGGAGCCGCTGGAATCGCGGGCGGCGAACAGGACGCTGTGCAGGTTCGAGCGGGCAATGGGTATCAGGATCGCCGAACCAAGCCCGAGCTTGGACAGAAGCGACTGCGCATCTGCCTCCCCGGGACCGGTCGCGTTGATCACGATCGGATTCCCATCCGTATCGACCCGCTTGACGAGCTGGCAGGCATAGTTGTCCTCTTCAATCAAGAAGACCCGGCCGCGCTGGGCCACGGTGGTCACCTGCCCATTTTCCACCTGGTAATAGGCGGCATTCGAGCAGTGAAGATGATCACGGATCGCAGAAAGGATCAGGTCGAGCAGGCGGTCGCGGTCGGTCTCGGAAAAGAGGGTTTCCGTGACGCTGAACAACGGCCGTAGGGCCTGCATACGAGCCGTCTCACGTTTGCGCTGGTTGTCGGTCAATACCTGGCGCACCGTGGACAGCAATTCCTCACTGCGCTCGAATGGCTTGAGCAGGAGCCCATCCACGCCCTGGCGCAGGGCACGGATGGCGGTTTCGACGGTGCCGAACCCCGTCATCACCA
>DATAKV010000629.1:0-3519 GCA_036261375.1 Anaerolineales bacterium | reverse complement strand
TGTGATTGCCTTCATGAAGATAGACCGGATACGAAGGTGTGGCTTGGTTCCAGACAGCCAGGCCGGCGAGCAGACCGGTCACCGTATCCATGCCGGAGGAATGGCCCACGCGCATGGCATCCTGGGCAGTCTTTTCGACCTCCCCCCCGGTCCCGATGTTTTCGACAAGCGCGGAGAGTGCGCTCGAGAATTGCCCCCGTGTCGCGTGAAACAGATAGGTGCGGCTGATCTCGTTCGTGCGCTGGGCGATCTGCAGGATCCCTTCCCCAAAGGATCGGATAAAGGAGTGACGTTTGGGATGCTGGCCCGAGAGGCCCCATAGTCCTGCCAGAAAACCGATCAAAATATCATCCCCGGACGGGGTGACACCGGGTCCGAGTCCGATCATGTCCTCTGCGGCGAGAAGCGTCTTTTGTACATGGAATACATCCGTAGAAGCGACAAGCTGCATGACCGGCCGGCTTATTCTCTCTCCAAGTACAGAGCCTGCCTGCAGGCGGAATAAATCATCGGCGATGATGTCGCAGTTCGTCTGCCTTTGCCTTCGATTCAACAGGTCCCAGGTCGTCGACCAGGCCTGCTGAGCGGAAGGCAAATTCATATCCATCATCAGATTTGCAACGCCGCATTCCCAAACCGAAGTGCCGCGCAAATCAATGGAAAGCGGAGATGTATCAAAACGCAGGATGCCACCTCGGCAGGCAGCCCGGCGGCCGGGTTTCAGCGCCTGAAGCGGGATATCACTTTGTTTGATGTGGATCCCCTGGGGCAGCTTATACCGGTCTGAGATCAAAAGGGTGATCAGCCGGTCCTCCGAGATGAGTCTCATATTGACAGCCGATTCGAACGCGCTGTGAATGACCGCGTCGAAGCTTTCGGCGGGCACAGCTTCCCCAATAGAGGCGGCACGGATCTGCATGAGAGGAAAGACACAGCCTGAAGCGGATCGCCCCAGGCTGTGATGAGGTGAATTGAGGCTACTCGCCCTGCGGCAGCGGCTCAAGCTGCTGCACGGGCTCATTCCGAGTGTAATACATCATTCCGGTGAACAGGACGGCCATGGCAAGATACCCGATGACGGGTCCCCAGGCTGCATTGAAGCCCATTTCATCCACCCTGGGGATCAGGCGCAGTTCGGTGGAGTGGATGAAACCCACCCAGGCACAGGCAGCCCCGAAGAGAGAATAGCCAATGGCTCCCTTCCAGTTGCGGTCGATGACGAAGGCGACAATGGCAGCCAGGATCATACCGACCAGGATGGCGCCGGCGCCCAGGACGGCGATACCGGCATAGGGAACGCCGGACCCGGCGAGGGTGTCCACGCCGAGGGCCGCGGCACTGGTGCCAGCCGCTCCAAGGGTGTTATCCACCTGTGTCTTGATGTAATCGGCGATCCATGGGACCAGGGCGATGGCGACGGCGGGTGCATGGCGCTTCGGACTGGCGTTGAAGGCCTGGGAGGTGATCAGCAGTCCGATGTAGACCAGGATGGGCAGGATCGCAACCACGGGAATGATTGCCGAGAGCACGCCCAGCAGGCCCAGCACACCTATAAGGAACATGGTCACACCGGTCAGCCAGGAGTAACCCACGCGCGAGCCCACCGATTTCCAGCCGGGATGGCCGATGTAGATCAGGGTGGGGAAGGGCGAGCCGAACAGGGAGGCGACCAGCGTGCCGCCTGCTGCCGCAAGCATCGCTTCGCGTGTATCGTAGCGGTCGCCGCCGGCCAGGGCTGATTCAACATTGTTGAGCGATTCCAGGAAAAGATAGATCGCCAGTGGGATGGCTGTTACCAGATAAGGAGCCACCTGCGGCAGGCCCTGGAGCAGGATCTGGATCTGCGGGATGGGAATGGCGATCGATGCATTGGCAACCGCCTCGGTCAGCGTGCCTACACTCATGTAACCTGATGCCCAGCCAAAGATGATACCAATGATGACGGCCACCAGGCCGGCGGGGATCTTGCCGGGGAATTCGATGTTGGCCAGCCAGCCGACAAAGATGATGCCAAAGGAGATCATGCTCAGCCAGGCTACATTCCAGGCATTGAAGGCAGCGCCCATGGCGATATAGGTGATGGCAACGCCCGCCAGCGTTCCGAGCATGGCAGCGCGAGGGGTCAGCTTTTGCATGGTGGGCCCAACAAACGCGCCAATGGTTGCCACGATGGCATGGACGAAACACCAGGCCACGCCCACGCTCCAGAGCGTCTCAAAATCGGCGCCGCCGATTTTGAGTGGCAGCATGATCGCAAATGTCACCAGGAAGTAGTGGGGGACCGAGATGCCGTACGGCACGGCCGTTACATCGTCGCGGCCTTCCTTTTTGGCCAGTCTGTATGCCATATAGGCGAAATAGATATTTCCCACGGCCAGAGAGAGCACCAGGCCGGGCACGATCCTGCCAAACAGGATCTCATTGGGGAACCCGATCACGAACTGCATCAACGACACTGCGACCAGGGTGTTGGTAATGCTGTTGGTGCACAATCCAAAGAAACCGTTCAAGTCGCCGGCGACCCAGAGCTTGGGCCCGGTTGCTGCCTTGCTAGTACTCATGATATTGTCTCCTCTTGGGTGGGTAGATTTAATTTTCCCTGGGACAGGGGAAATTCCAGCGGTACGTCTTCTTCTTGCGGGCTTGTCTCTTCATAGGGCAGATAACTGAACCCATAACACAAGGCTGCCAGGAGAAGGTAACCTATCGTGATGGCGGGGGGCAATCCGCCATCGCCAAACTGCACCTGTTCCGCATGGATGAAACCGAAATAGGACAGGATCGCTCCAGCCAAAGCGTAGGCAGAGGCCAGCTTTGGCTTGCGGTCCAGCAGGAAGACGGCGATCGCTCCCAAAATGAGACCGCTCAGGATGGCGCCGCCTCCAAGCTTGGCCATGCCTTCATACAGCACACCGTTGACCGCCAGGCTGTCCAAAATTTCGCCGGCACTGACTCCGGCTGCGGTGAGGGCGCCGTCCACCTGGCTCTTGCCCCATGCGGCAAAGTGCGGAATGAGCGCCAGGATGATGGCAGGCGCGTGACGGCTTGGCGTAGCCTGGAAGGCCTGGGCGCCGATCAGCGCGCCGATGTAGAGCAGGATCGGCAGGATCGCAACCAGCGGAATCAGGTTGAGGAGCACGGGGACGATATTGAGCAGCGTCACCACGATCACGAGCGCGCCGGTGGCCAGCGAGTAGCCGATCCGGCCGCCGACCGCCTTCCAGCCGGGATGTCCGATATATACGGCGTTAGGAAAGGGATTTCCAAACACCGTGCCAATAATGCTGTTGAACCCGTCCACGAACAGGACTTCGCGCACGCTGTACTCGTCGCCCGCTGCGGAAGCGCTCTCCACGTTGTCCATCGCCTCGATAAAATCATACACACCGAAGGGGATGGCGGTCACGAGTAAGGGTGCAATACTTTTGAACCCGGCGATTAGATTGGAGAGCTGTGGAACCGGCAGGGAGACTCCCAGGCTCCCGAATGACTCGCGCAGGGCAACCGGATCCATCACCG
>DATAKV010000625.1:0-4118 GCA_036261375.1 Anaerolineales bacterium | reverse complement strand
CGCCGCTCAACACCAGCCCATCGCGGGTCCCGTTATAGTGGAAGTCCACTGACTCGAAGGCGACCCGGATTCCCTTCCGCTGTGGATCGGGCAATTCCCGTGGATGGAGAGTGTCCTGTACTTCCGGATGGGTATCGAGCACTTCATTGATCCGTTCGGCAGAAGCGGTGGCCGCTGCAACGACGTTCGCCAGCATAACCATGATCCCCAGCGGCCCCATGGTGGTATGCAGGTAGTTGAGGAAGGCAATGATCTGCCCGACCGTGACGCCGCCCTCGACCGATTGAATCCCTCCGGCCCAGATCACGATCACCATTCCGATATTAACAAAGATGCTCATGGCAGGCGAGAGCGTTGCCATAAACCTCATTACCCGGATATTACGGTCTGTATAATCCTCGTTCGACTCCGCAAATCGCTCACCTTCGTAGTCTGCCCGCACGAATGCCTTGACCAGGCGCGCACCAGCGATGTTCTCCTGCAGGACCGTGTTGAGCCTATCTAACTTCTTTTGGACGGTCATGAACAGCGGCCCCATACGCGAGACAAAGAACAGGATGACTCCTGCCGTCCCCAGCAGGACAGGCAGGATCAGCAGTGCCAGGCGGCTGTCCGTGATGAACATCAGGATGATGCTGCCCGTCATCAGAAGCGGCGCACGCGTACCTATACGCAGCGAGACCTGTACCATTCGCTGGAACGCAGTCGTATCGCTCGAGAGCCTTACCATTAGCTGCCCCGTATTGAGATCATCCAGGTTCCCAAATGAAAAGGACTGGATCTTCAGGAACAGGGCCTCCCGTATATCCCGGGCGACGCCCTCACCCACTTGAATGGAAAACATGTTATTCGCAAGCGCAAACAGCACCTGGAGCAGAGAAATGACAAGCATGATGATGGAAGTTTCGATCACCACCTGCATGTTATTGCCGTTGATCCCCTGGTCGATGATGCGCTGGATCAGGCGCGGGATCGTCAGATCCATGAGAACAACACAGACCAGAAAGAACAGGGAAGCAAGGCTTCTGCGCCAGTAGGGTTTTACAAAATGAATTAGTTTTCGAATATGACTCATAGTTCGGATGATCTTCGCTTATAACAAAATATCATTCGATGATCTTCTTCATGATGTCCATGGCGTCAGCAACGGTTTCCAATTCCCTGGCGGTTAACCCGCGCATGCGTTCCTTCATCCATTCGCGGGTTTCTTTGAACACAGTGTCCAGCAGGTAATTGCCTTCATCTGTCAGAGCCAGCTCTACGTAACGGCGGTCCTGAGTGCTCTGTACACGAGTCAGCAAACCCTTGTTTACCAGGATATCGACTGCCTGGCTGATTGCAGGGCGGCTGATGTTTCTGGCAGTGGCCAGCTCACTCATGGATATCCCCCGCCGCACATGTCGCAAAACATGGAATTGCTCGACGGTGATATCAAATTGAGTGGTCGCCCTGGCCCGGATATGGGAGCGGACAAAATTCCAGAGGGGCGGAACTGTTTCCCAGAATCGATCGATAGCAATGTCATACAACCCTGCAGGAGCTGGCATAATTCTCTCCATCATTAATGAAGTTAATAGTTAATTGTTGGAACCATTTTATGTACAGCCCAGGGATCCGTCAAGCGAGCCGGAGTGCATTTTTACAGGGTATGCCGAACAAAACAGGTTGATTACTCAACGAAAAACGACCGAGGGCTCCCGGTCGCTGTAGTTGTATCGGTTACAGAAGTGGAAATTCCCGTGTACCTGTTTCGACAGCCTATTCCTGTTGTCGAGGAACCAGCAAATGCAGGGCGCGGGGCACAAGCGTAATGGTGACCGGCGTCGTCCCCACTTCATCGCCGTCACCCTGGATCGGCACTGCACGGTTGGTATGGATACGCACCTCACGCCGGGCATCGGTGCAGTTCAGCTCTCTTTTTTCCTCTTTTGGCGCAACAATAATCTTAAGTGCAACTCGCACGTAATCCCAAACGGTTCGGATTCGGGCATAACAAACGGACATCCGCCCGGTATCCAGATCGGCATGTGGATCGAGGGTGAATCGCTCGAGCCCCAGCAGGATGCCGCTGTTGGCGATGAACAGCTCGGAGGCGCGTATATAGGTGAGAGTATCGTCGATGGTCACCTGGAACCGGAACATAGGCAGGTCTTTCTTGCGGCGCAAGGCATTCCGGATGAAGGCCAGCACCCCCAGCCGGTTGATATCCCTACGGTCCACTTCATGGACGATCTCGGCGCTGACCCCCACACTGATGTTCATCAGGAAATAACGGTCCTTTATCTGCATGACATCGATCTTGCGGACCTCACAGTCTGAGAGCCACCAGCCGGCGGCATTCTCGATGCCGATCGGGATCCCGAGCTCGCGGGCCAGGGCATTGACCGTTCCGGCCGGTAGGATCACCAGCGGGATTTCAGTCTTGACCAGGCCGCTTGCCACCCCGGAAACGGTCCCATCCCCGCCCACGGCAATGAACTGTTCGAATCCTTTCTCGATCGCCGCTTTGACCACTTCTTGCAGCTGCTCCTTGCCAGTGGTCTCATATATTTCGTAGGGTACCTGGTGCTCATCCATCACCTTCAAAATATGTTCACGGACGAGCTCCGTCTGTGCCTGGCCCGAGACGGGGTTGTGGACCACGTACGTTTTCAAAACCTTATTCGTATTCATGTATGTAGGCTCTTTTCCGGATATGTATCCCAACTTATACCTTTTATGAATGGCATGATATGTATCCAATAAAACGAAAAGAGGCCCCTTTTGCTATATCCAGAATGGAGTGAAAAATGAGAGAGACAGATTATGACACCACGTACCAAACCAACCGCGGCAGTTCCGGTCTGGTCGCCTTCCTGATCGGCGGATTGATCGGCGGTACGATCGCCCTGTTATATGCGCCCCGCTCAGGCCGCGAAACTCGTGAGTACCTGATAACCGAGGGCAAGGACACCGCTGAAAATGTCGTACGGACCCTGCGCGAGGCTCAGGACAGCGTGCTGGCCACGATTGAGGATGCCCAGGTCCGACTGGAAGCGATGAACCGGGAGACGCGCGATCGGCTCCAGCGCCTGCAGGAGATCGCCCAGGAAACCATCGATGAGGAGAAGCAAATCCTCCAGCGGCGCTACAGCCAGGTCAAGGACGCGATGAAGGAGTAATCCATCATCCGGTTCTTCTTCAGGAAAGGAGGCGCCATGCGCCTGATTAAAGGAGCAGAAGTCTATGCCGCCAATGGTGACAAGCTCGGGTCACTCGGCCGGGTCATCCTCGACCCGAAATCGCACGAGGTGACCCACATCGTTGTCGAAAAGGGAATGTTGTTCACGACGAATAAACTAGTGCCGATCGACAACATCGATCCCCGCAACGAGGAAATGATCATTCTGACATCCTCCGAGCGGGACCTGGAGGAGCTGCAGGATTTTGAAGAGTCTGAGTATGTCAACCTCGATACGACAGACTATCCGACAGGCGAAGTGGAATCCGCGATCTGGTACCCGCCGATGAACTCCGCCCTGTGGCGCACGGGTATGTACACGCCCTACCCGGCCATGCCGGTCTACACAATGAGAACCACCCAGAACATCCCCGAAGGGACGATCGCCCTGGAAGAAGGCGCGCGCGTGGTCAGCAAGGATGACAGGCATATCGGCAATATCCAGCAGCTGATCGTCGAGCCGCAGGACAACCGGGTAACCCATATGGTGATCAGCGATGGATTCCTGTTCAAGGAGCGCAAGCTGATCCCGGTCCTGTGGATCACAGATATCAGTGAAAATGAAGTCCACCTGTCGGTCGGGTCCGGGACCCTCGAGCGTCTGCCAGCGTACGAGAACGCCGGGTAGATTTGTTACCCGCATTAAAAGTTATCCCTCCATGCAAGCCTCTCAGGCTCGCATGGAGGGATAAATCCATGTAAAATTGGAGTCATGATCGACTTCTTCGCAGGCGCCTATACGGGTCCGGCCTTCGAGTGGCTGGGTACGGCCCACCTGACGGCG
Organism: Anaerolineales bacterium; assembly: GCA_036261375.1. Taxonomy (GTDB): domain Bacteria; phylum Chloroflexota; class Anaerolineae; order Anaerolineales; family Villigracilaceae; genus Defluviilinea. Next base: position 114 of record DATAKV010000625.1, on the reverse strand, counting down.
CTTGCCTTCCTGATCCTGCTCAATATCTACCTGATCCGCTTCCGCTATGCATCCGATGCGACCAAAGGGGGGATCCGCTGGTTTCTGGCCCTGGTTCTGTTAGTCAATGAAATG
>DATAKV010000606.1:0-15409 GCA_036261375.1 Anaerolineales bacterium | reverse complement strand
AGCTCCGGATGTGTGCCATCTCACCTGGATCGATGAAACCGTGACGGGGGCATGTGGATTCGTGATCGTCATCGCCATGAAATTGGAGGAGACCAGGATAGGATCAACCGTAATCTCGCCGCACCCGGGTACCACCGTTGGCGTGGCAGTGGGAGTAAATGTGGGCGTACTGGTCGGCAGTTCGGTCGGTGTTTCCGTTGGTGTAGGTGTTTCCGTAGGTGTACCTTCGCTTGTTGGCGTAAAGGTAGCGTACGAGCCATCAAAAGTAGGCGTGACAGTCGGCGTATCAGTCGGTGTGGGCGAAGGTCCCGCTGTTGCCCCAGGATCAATGGTGGGAGTGGGAGTATCGGTTCCGCCGCCCCCTCCTACACTTGTACTTGGAATGGCCGTAGATTCAAGCGCGATAGATCCTAAGATCGTGCGGTAGCTGGTGGCCACGAAGTCCCTCTGGCCCCAGGGAATGAGCTTGGTATATGGTTTATACGTCACCCGGACGACCACCTTGATCCGATCTCCTGATGCACGATATCCAGGATATACAGCATTGGTACACGCTGTTGCTGTTGTACTTGGACCTGTATCATAGGATATTTCAACGACTGCGCTCGGTGAGAATGCGGCATTCCGGGCGATCGTCTTAATGGCGTCACAGTTCTTGTAGCGAAGAACACCGGTGTCGTCATAGCCGACAGCAGAGCCCCAGCGCACCGCCTCGCGGCTGGCGTTGGTCACGGCGGCGTACAGGAACATCATCCGTCCCACCTCGATCACGCCGAACAGCAGGAGGAACAGGATGGGGGCAACGATCGCGAACTCCACCATGGCCTGGGCGCGATCGTTGATCAAACTCTTCTTTGGCGAATCACTTTTTTCGAACATTGTCTGCATCAACCTCTCACACAACTGAATCCGCATTCAGAAATAAAAAAACAGGCACGCGCGGGCGGGCCGGTTTCGCTGTTGCTCGCCCGAGGCTACGCCCCAAAAGGGGGTTTGCGACCAGATTTCGCCTCGGGGTCCATGCATCCCAATATGACTCGTATTCAGTTGTCCTGGCAAATATAAAAAATAATACAATTGAATAAATGAAGCAGACACTAATTCGAGAGCAAGACGCCCAGTTACTCCCAATGTTACAGGTATTTTGCAAAGTGTAACCTTTTCGTTCCATATCGGTTTTTTTCCCAGGAGCGGTAATTTCTCAGGCGCCCATCTGACAAACAGCCCGCCTCCCTGAGGAGGCGGGCTGTCCGATCTTCTGGAAAAAATGAAACGGGAGGAATGCCGGATTACGGCAGTGCGGTCAACACCCAGCGTTCTTCTGTTTCCGGCTCGGCCAGCACGATCAGCAGGCAGGGCGAGTTCGAATCGAGCTCCTGCATCTCCTCCGGGCTCATCTGCCGGATGGTGTACACGTTATAGGTCAGCACATCGTTGTTGCTCATGCCAAGCTCGATCGGGTCATCCTGATTTAGGGTCCGGATCACGGCCTCAAGCTGGCGGCTCCAGGGCAGCGCCACCCAGCGGCAGACCTCGGTCCCCTGCAGCCACTCTGCCCCGCTCGGATTCCACTGGCCGTTATCCAGGGCGCCTTTGCCCAGGTTGAAGCTCCAGCCGCCCGGCAGGCTGACGGAGGTCGGGAAGGGCAGGTTGCTGACCTCTTCCACGACAGGTCCCTGGGGCTGGGAGCGCTGGTAGGCGTTATAGATCAGGAAAGCCGCGGTGACAGCCATGACCAGTCCCAGGAAGGCGAATGCAAAATTGATGGAGCGCCGGTAGGGCGTCAGGGCGTTCTCCACCGCGCTGATGCGCTCCTCGAGCGGGTCCTGCGGCCTGGATTCCACCTCGACGAACACTTCCTCGTCGCCCTCCAGAGCGATGGCTCGGACCTCAGACAGACTCTCGGGTTCCCCACCATCGGGGCGCGACGTGAACGCCTGCTTCTTCAGCTCCTCGATATCGACCGGCTTCTCCGGCTCGGCAGGGGGAAGATCGACCTCCCGCCTGCTCGGTTCCAGCTCTGTGGGTTCGTCCTCACGGTCGAGCATGTCGATCAGCTCATCGATCTGGTCCGCATACTCGTCCTGCGCCTCTTTTTCCTCGACGGCAGGCGCCTCTGTCTCCTGCGAGCCCAGCATGGCGCTCAGCCCGGGGATCGTGATCTCCTCCGGCTGGCCGGGTGCTTCCGCCTCGGCAGTCTTTTTACGGGACGAGCGGCCGATCCGCTTCCACCATTTGGGCTGCTGCTCCTTCTCGTGAGCTTCCTCTTCTTCGATCAGGGATTTGCGCACATCCTCCAGGATGTCATCGGGAGAGGTCTCTTCTCCCTCGGCTGGTTCCGCGGCAGACGCTTCAGATGATACGGCCGGCGCTTCTACCTGTTCCTGCCCGGCACTGACATCCGCCCGGGCAGGCTCGGAAGGTGTCGTTTCCTTTAATTCCGGGTGGGCCTCGTTCGATTCCGGTTCGAGGTTCTCAAATATTTTCTTGATCTCTTTTTTCTTCGACATAATTTCACTCTCACTGACTAAGGAAGGCTGGTAGGCAGCACCGGCTGCTCGAACATAAAGGTCACCAGCACCTCACCCTCTTCGGGCAGCACAAAGCTTTCGCTGCGATAGAGACCCGGCAGGCTGACGGTAATACCAATACCCGGTGTGTATCCGGTCATATCAAAGACCGTTATGCCATCGTCGGTACGCTGGGTGACCTGCTCGTTGTTGGAGGTGGTCAACTGCACACTCATGGCATCGATCCACTCTCCGGGATCGGGCAATTGGTTGGCATTGCGGTCCATGAACACCTGGACCCGGACCTGCGCCGTGGAAATAAACGGCGTGGAAGTAGGCAACGGCGTCCGGGTGGGAACGATCGTCGAGACAGGGATGATGACATCTGATTCGGTCATTTCATACCGGTAAAAATCGAAGGCGAACAGGTTGTCCATGAAGGCATTGGTGTAATCTTCGCCGCCCCTGCAATCCAGGTTCTCGGCGACATTCTCCCAGGTGACAGGCAGTTTCTCCCTCTTTGTTGACGTGACCGCCTGCTGAAAACAGCTTAATCCGCTGTGGTAGGACAGGAAGGTGAACCGCCACATATCCTCATAGGAGGTCAGCGTGGTATCCCCGCCGGCGATCAGGGTTGCAACGGCAGCGGTGGCCGTGGCTTGATCCGCATCTTCATCACGCTCGACAACGGCCAGGCTCATAATGTAATCCACCTGTTCGCAATTCGCCCGGACCAGCTTGGCGATCAGGGAGACGCTTTCCTTGGCTTTATTAAGGTCCAGCCCATATTCACACGTGGGGCAGGTCGCATCCATCTGGCGGACGGCCGCACCGCGGATCATAGCCTGGGTCTCGGGCGGGTGGCTGACATACGGGCTGGAACATTGGGTCGGCAGGAGCACGGTCGAGCAGACCTGCTGGTAATAAGCAGGGTCGCGGCGCAGGAGGATATCCATGCCCAGCTGGCTAACCTGGCCGAGCCCATACTCATCCAGGTAGAAGCGTGAATTGCCCGGCCAGAACTGCGTTTCCACCTCGATCAGGGTCTTGAGCAATTTAGGCGGTATGCCCACATCCCGGCTCGCCAGCCAGATGTAATCATCGTACTGGTTCTGCCATTCGATCATTTTAGGTGTGGCGCGTTCCAGACCGCAGGCCGTGGGCCAATCCAGGCTCAAGCTCAGCCCGCCGGCCGGGCAGTCGCTGGCATCGACGATGCCGTTAAGCAGGAGCTGCGTGGCAAGCGTATGGAGTGTCTTGCGCGTGTTGAGCTCATGCGGAAACTGGACAAAGTCATCCCAGGTAACATTGGTCTCATCATAGATCCCCCAGATGTTCGAACAGGCGTTAACGAAGGTGGTGAACTGGCTGACAGTATTAATGGTGACAAAATAACCGGCGTCACCGCGGGTCACATCCACGGTCGAGATGACCTCTTCCGAAACGAGCCCATCTTCCGAGTAGGCTCGGAAGACAAAACGGGCGTTCCCTTCAAGAAACATCACACAGGAGTCCGTTGGACAGATGAATTCCTGGGAGTCAACAAATCCCCGGATCGAAAGCGGAACGGTGCGCGGCGGCGAGGAAAACGCCTTCAGGATCACATAAGGCCGTTCCAGCGCACCGCTTGGAGCCTGAAGATAAGCATACAGCCGTGCGCTGCCCGGACCTGTGGGAACCGGACTGCCCCCCAACGGGCCTATCGTCGCCGTGAAAGAGGCGGCTGGCTGCAGGGTGGCGGTCGATGTGGGGGTGGATGTATCCGCAGCCTGCAGGATGTTTTGAATGACGGGCTGGCTGGCAACCGCCTGAGCCTGCACGGCGAATATCCCAATAGAGCCTGGAATCCCTATTCCAAGCATGAGAATGACTGCCAGCAGGGATTGGCGTTTTTTTGCCCGCATAACTCCTACTTGTTTGCGAGCTGGCTTGTCACCCTTTTCCAGGTTTGTGACGGCACAGCAGGCGGGATGGCTTTATGAGCATCATCGCTCATGATATATGCCATCTTTTCGAGATTGAGGCATATGGGAAGATCAGGATTGTTCAGGATGAAAGGCTGGCCGAAATTAAGGGCACGGTTGACCTCGCCGGCTTCGAATGGCAGGACAAAATCGATCGGGCGCTTCAGGACTTTTTCAAGTTGCGCCTGCTTGATGGCCGGGCTGGACGAATTGTTATTCAGGCAGATCTTCACCTTATCCAGGGGGATCCCCAGCCGGTCGTAAATTTCCATGGCGCTGATGGTGGTGCGGAGCGAAGCCATCTCCGGGGCCATGACCAGCAGAATGGAGTTCGACATGCTCAACATCTGGATGGTCATATCTGAAAAATCATGAGAGGTATCGATGACCACAAATTCACTGCTGGCCTTGATCCCCTCCATGAGCAGGTGCAGGGTATCGTTTGTAAAGGTATCGGCCGCGATCGGATAACGCGGTGAGGCGATATAGCGGATCCCGCTTTTATGCGCACACATCAGCTCGCCTACGACTGCATCGTCCAGGTTCTCGGTTTCGATGCCCACCAGGTTTTCCCAGGTCGCGCCAGGTTTTGCATCGAGCATGAGCGCCACCTGGCCCGCCGTGAGGACACCGTCGATCAGCAGGGTTGGCTTGCCCCACAATTTGTGGAAGGCCAGACCCAGGTTGACCACGATGCTGGAACAACCCACACCGCCCCGCAAGCTGTGAACGGTGATCACCGAGGTAGTCGACCTGCTGGTGGTTCCCGTTTGCTGGCGGGCCATCTGCATGGCTTTGCCGCGGCGTGCCAGGATGCCCATGCGGGCCACGAGTTCCTCGGGCTGGAACGGTTTAACCAGGTAATCGTCCGCGCCCAGCTCGAACGCTTTCAGCTTTTCACTCAGCTCATCCTGGGCCGTGATCACGATTACCGGGATATGGCTGTACTTGGGATCGCGGCGCAGCCGCCCGAGGATCTGAAACCCGTCCATTTCAGGCAGCTTCAGATCGACGATCAGCATCTCCGGCTCGTAGACTGGTATTTTAGATAGGCCTTCATTACCCGACTTGGCGTATTCCAGGTCGTAGTCGGCGTCCTTAAGGGTCTTCTGGATTAGTTTAAAGTAAAACTGCTCATCATCAATGAGTAAAACCCGCATTAAGCCTCCAAAGAATACCTTTTAGTTTGATGCAACGGGTCTTTCTTTGGTGAGAAAGTCGTTTGCCGTTTTTTCTAAATTGGTTTCAGCCTTCTTTAACTCAAAAATCAGTCCCTGATTCAGGTCAGTATAACCCTCATTCGACTGCTTATCAAGTTTCGCGGCCCATTCCGAGAGCTCGAGGGCACCCAGGTTAGCGGATATGCCCTTGAGGTTGTGCGCAGCACGGGACAGCGAATCCCTGTCCTGCTGCAGGAAGAGCTGTTCCAGGGTCTGGATCCGCTCCGGGAGACCCTGGACAAAATCACTTAATAGCTCCTTGTATGTCTGCAGATCGCCTCCGACTCGCAGGGTGCCTTTCCGGATGTCGAGCACATTGCCAAACACCGGCAAACCGTGTGGACCCTCCTCAGGAGTGATCTGGATGTGATCTGCATTGGAGAGCACTCCCAGCAATTTCTGGATATGGTCCACCTCAAAGGGCTTGGAAATGTAGTTGTCGATACCGGCATCGTACAACAGGCGACCTTCTTCAGGCATGAAACTGGCAGTCAGGGCCACGATATAGGTATGCCTGCCGCCGTTCTCCCATTCACGGATCGCCCGGCTGGCTTCCACACCGCTCATGATCGGCATTTGCAGATCCATGAACACAATATCGAATTTCTGTTCCTTGACCGCTTCGACCGCTTCGACTCCATTGGCAGCCACCTGGATATCATGACCTTCGCGCGTCAGCAATAAGCGCATCATCCGCCTGCTCATCTCATCGTCGTCCACCACGAGGATTTTCAGGCGAATCATGGGATCCTTTTTTGCCGGCTCGGCTGCCTTGAAAGCCATTATGCAGAACGTCTCCTGGAGCTCGGGCACAGCCAGTATGCCCGCCATAATTTTATAATACTACAGTCTTGCATCGTAACGACTCCATCCACATTAAAAAAATGCCTGTACCAGTCGCGTTTAAAGAGGGTGCCTGGCCAAACCCTTACCCGACCAACTGCTAGACGATGAATAGTACTAAAGGTTACCTTTCTATCTAAAAGCGACCTGAACCCTGTTATGCAGTTGCAATGGTAGTTCCATTGCATGCCAACAGCCGCAAAAGTGCTTAAACAAAGATGCCTGCCAATTCGGGCAGGCAATTTTCCAGATCGAAAGCAGGATTAGGTGTTCAGTCTGGGCTTCATGAAAACCAGGAAGGCAACCCCGAGCCCAAAGAGAATGTAAGCCAGGATTGCGATCCACTCGTTGGAGCGCAGTATGCCCCCCGCCGTCCCAATCACGGTCACGACCAGTCCGGCCAGTGCGGCGACGAGCAGGGCAATGCTCATTCCGCGCTGGACGGCTTCATCGGTCACATCCTTGGCGAACCATAGAAGAAGACCGATGGCCAACAGGGCTGTGCCAAAGAATTGAGCGACCATCGTCGTGGACGCGTAATTATCCACACCGAACTGGCCGATCGCCAGGCTGGGCACCACAAGAAATGCGGCACCCAGCAGGAAGATAAGAAGGGAATTGAGCAGGAACAGTGTTCGGTAGTTCATTTCATTCTCCTTGTTGAACAGAGTATCGGTGGAAATACTATACAACACCTGAATGTGGTTTGGAAGTAAAATGGATTTATATAACCTTACATCCGCTTAACATCGCGATCCCCCATTGGTATTTCGCCATGAATAAATACTTTCTCACAGGCTCTCTCCTTGGACTGCTGATCTTCCTCCTGATCAACCTGCTCGCGGCGCATCTCGCCTCGGACTGCGGCCTGCCTGCCGTCTTCGGACGCGACGCCTGCGCCGACGATATCGCCCGGGCCGGCTGGCCGTTAACATTTTATGAAGAGGGCGGGTTTGCCTACCGGCAAAATTTCGACTCCGTTTCCCTTTTGATCAATCTTGGGACGGGCCTGGTGGTGGCCGTCCTTTCCGGCTGGCTGTTTGCACGCTGGAAAAAGACACTGGCGGAATAGTGCCTTTGTGCTATAATGCCGCCATTATGCAATACCAGCTGCGCATCGCCAACGATAATAATAACAATGACGATCATCGAATCGTTGGGCGAAGCATTGCTGGTTAAAAAGTACGATCTGTGAGGAAACCAATCGCCCAACGCAAATGCGAAGGGCGATTTATTTTGTCTGTTATTAAACACAAAGGACACGACGGAACACGAAGGAAAATCAGCAGGAATTCCGTTCGTTGTGCCGGATAAACAACGTAGAGCACTTCGTGTCCTTTGTGTTTACCATCATCGGAGGCGCATCATGTACAAAACTCATACCTGTGGCGAATTGAGAGCCACCCATGTCGGCCAAACAGTGACCGTGGCCGGCTGGGTCCATCGACGCCGTGACCATGGCGGGGTGATCTTCCTCGATCTACGTGATCGCTACGGCCTGATCCAGGTCACTATCAATCCCAACCTCTCCAAAGAGACACTCGACGCCGTGGCCAATGTGCGCATGGAGTGGGTGCTCCAGGTCACGGGCACAGTGCAGAAGCGCCCGTCCGGCATGGAAAACCCCAAAATGAAAACCGGTGAGGTGGAGGTGGTCGCCGGGTCCCTCAAGATTCTGAACCCGGCCAAGACACTCCCCTTCCTGGTCAGCGGCGAGAACGATCTTCCGGATGAAAATACGCGCCTTAAGTATCGCTACCTCGACCTGCGCCGCGAGCGGATGAGCCGCAATATGGTCCTGCGCCACAAGGTGGTCAAGTTCATGCGCGATTTCCTCGACAGGCACAATTTCATCGAGATCGAAACACCGATCCTGTTCAAGGCAACGCCCGAGGGCGCCCGGGACTATCTTGTCCCGTCACGGCTGTATCCGGGGCAGTTCTACGCCCTGCCGCAGTCGCCACAGCAGCTCAAACAGTTGCTGATGGTCGCCGGCATGGACCGCTACTTCCAGATCGCCCGCTGTTTCCGCGACGAAGACCTGCGCGGCGACCGCCAGCCGGAATTCACCCAGCTCGACCTGGAAATGTCCTTTGTCGAGCGCGACGATGTACTGGCGCTGGTGGAGCAGCTGTACAGCGAAATGATCCCTGTAGTAACGCCGCACAAGAAGCTGCTCTCGTCGCCCTGGCCAAAATTCTCACATAAGGAAATCCTGGAACGCTACGGCACCGACAAACCCGACCTGCGCTTCGGCATGGAGCTGATCGACGTCAGTGAGCCCTTTGCGAAGAGCGAGTTCCGCGTCTTCCAATCTGCCATCGAGAGCGGCGGTGTGATCAAATGCATCGTCGCGCCGGGCTGCGCCGAGTACTCCCGCAAGGAAGTGGACGCGCTGACCGAGTCCGCAAAGGCGCTTGGGGCTAAGGGGCTGGCCACGCTGGCGGTAACCGGCGAAGGATTGAAAGGGACCGCCGCGAAGTTCGTCACCGCCGAGGAAGCAGAGGCGGTCAAAACCAGAACCGGCGCGAAAGAGGGCGACCTGATCCTGTTTGCCGCGGACCAGCGCTCTGTTGTCAACAAGGTGCTGGGCGGCCTGCGCCTGATCTTCCGCGACCGCTTGAAGCTGGCCGACCCGAACCTGCTGGCGTTCGCCTGGGTGGTGGACTTCCCGATGTTCGCCTGGAACGAAGAGGAACAGAAATGGGATGCGGAACACCACCCCTTTACCATGCCGCAGCTGGATGATCTGCCCAAGTTCGAGACAAATCCGGCGGAGATCATTTCGGATGCCTATGACATGGTCTGCAACGGGTACGAGATGGCATCCGGCTCGATCCGCATTCACCGCACAGACATCCAGCTCAAGGTTTTCCAAATGCTTGGGCTGAGCGGCGATCAGATCGAGCAGAAATTCGGTCATATGCTTGAAGCATTCGAGTACGGCGCGCCTCCGCACGGCGGCATGGCACCCGGCATCGACCGCCTGGTGATGGTGCTGGCGGACGAACCGAATATCCGCGAAGTAATCGCCTTCCCCAAAAACCAGGCAGGGCGCGATGTGATGGCGGATGCGCCGTCCGAGGTGGAGCCCGGGCAGCTGAAGGATTTGCATATCGATATTCGAGAGTAGAGGGAAGAGACTAAAAAGTAGATAGATACTGGCTGGTTGTGAGGTATGTGGTATGAGTGAAGAAACAAAGTTTCAGGTGGATGAACAACTGGTCCGGGAGATCGCTCTGCTTGCGCGGCTGGATCTGAGCCAGGAGGAGACGGAGATGTTCGTCTCCCAGTTCAGGGATATCCTGGACTACGTCGGCATCCTGAACGAAGTGGATACGGATGGGGTCCCGCCTGCCTACGTCTCATCTGCGAACAGGAGCGTGACACGCAAAGACGAGGTCGAGGCGTCGGTTCCAACGGACGACTTTCTCGCCAACGCGCCGCAGGCGAAGGACGATTTCGTCGTCATCCCGCGCGTCCACATCGAGCAGTGACCATGGACCTGCACGAGTTATCCATCCAGCAGGCGCACGAGCTTCTGGCAAGCCTCCAGATCTCGGCGGAGGAGCTCACCCGCGCCTATTTGAAGCGGATCCGCAGCCTGGATCCCCAGATCCAATCCTATGTGACGGTCTCAGAAGATCTGGCCCTCGAACGGGCGCGGGAAGCAGACCGCCGGTTCAAGACCGGAGAAGGCCTGACCCCGCTCACGGGTATCCCCTACTCTGCGAAAGACTCCATCTCCACGCGCGATGTCCGCACCACCTGCTCGTCGAAGATGCTCGAAACCTACAAACCGTTCTATGACTCGACCGCGATCCGGAAATTAAAGGGGTTCCGGGCAGTCCTGTTGGGAAAGACCAACATGGATGAATTTGGCATGGGGTCCTCCACCGAGAATTCCGGGTTTTTCACTACCCGGAATCCCTGGAACTTCGATCATGTCCCCGGTGGATCGAGCGGTGGGTCGGCGGCGGCTGTGGCAGCAGGGCTGGCGCCGTTCTCCCTCGGCGAAGATACGGGCGGCTCGGTCCGGCATCCCGCATCGTTTTGCGGTGTGACCGGGCTAAAGACCACCTATGGACGCGTCTCCCGTTACGGGTTGATCCCCCTGGTATCATCGTTCGATACGATCGGTCCCATGACAAGAAGCGTCATGGATGCTGCCCTGGTGCTCGAAGCGATCGCAGGGCATGATCCGAAGGACAGCACCTCACGCGCCGAGCCAGTCCGGCCGTATTCTGAAGCGTTGAGGAAAACGGAAAACCTGCGCGGACTCAGGATCGGTATACCAAAAGAATATTTTGTGGAAGGGCTCGACCCGGACGTGGAGACTTCCGTCCGTGCAGCGATCCGCCAGGTCGAACAGCTCGGCGCGGATGTTGTGGAGGTCTCGCTGCCGCATACGCAGTATGCCATTCCTGTCTATTACCTGATCCTGTTTGCGGAGGCCAGCTCCAACCTGGCAAAATACGATGGCGTGCGCTTTGGGCTGTCGGAGCGCGATGGTGAGAGCCTGATGGATGTATACCTGAAGACACGGGAAGCAGGCTTCGGTGCAGAGACCAAGCGCCGTATTATGCTCGGAACGTTCGCCCTCTCTGCCGGCTATTACGATGCCTACTATTTAAAAGCCCAGAAGGTCCGCACGCTGATCCGCCAGGATTTCGAGAAGGCCTTCGAATCCTGCGATGCGCTCATCACCCCGGTCGCACCGACCACCGCCTTCCGCATTGGCGAAAAGATCTCCAATCCACTCGATATGTACCTTTCGGATATTTTCGTAGTAGCCGTGAACCTGGCGGGCATCCCGGCGCTGTCGGTCCCCTGTGGATTCTCAAATGGCCTTCCCATTGGCATGCAGATTATGGGTCCCCATCTATCAGAAGAGACATTGCTGCGTATTGGGCATATGTATCAAAGCCAGACGGATTGGCATACGAAGCACCCACCGTGCTGGAATGGCTCGCCATGAAATACGAACCCGTCATCGGACTCGAAGTCCACGCCGAGCTGCTCACCCGCTCCAAGATGTTTTGCGGATGTGCGGTCGTCGATTCGACCACTGCTAAACCGAATCGCCATATCTGTCCCGTGTGCACAGGCCAGCCGGGGGCGCTCCCGGTGTTGAACAAGAAAGCGGTCGAACTGGCCGTCCGGGTGGGACTGGCCCTCCACTGTGAAATCCATCTCGAGAGCATCTTTGCCCGCAAGAATTATTTCTATCCTGACCTGCCCAAGGGATACCAGATTTCGCAGTACGATCAGCCGCTCGCGACAAATGGAAGCATCCAGATCGAGACGGAGGCAGGAACAAAAGAGATCCGCATCCGCCGCGTCCACCTGGAGGAGGATACAGGCAAGCTCTCACACGCCGACGGGCATTCGTTCATCGACTACAACCGCAGCGGGGTACCCCTGCTGGAGATCGTCACCGAGCCGGACATGCGCTCACCGGAGGAAGTTCGAGCGTACGCCACCAAGCTGCACGCCATCCTGCGCTATCTCGACGTGAATACGGGGAATATGGAAAAGGGCGTGATCCGCTTCGAAGCCAATATCTCCGTGCGCGAAGAGGGCAGCGACCGGTTCAACACCCGAACCGAGATCAAGAACCTGAATTCCTTCCGCTCCCTGGTCCAGGGAACGGAGTACGAGATCAGGCGCCAGAGCGAGATCTATGAAAGCGGCGGGACGGTGGAACAGGAAACGCTCGGCTTCAACGAAGCCACGGGCAAAACCTACTCCCAACGCGGCAAGGAAAGCGCCCACGATTACCGCTACTTCCCCGAGCCCGACCTCCCGCCGCTCGTCCTGGATACGGATTGGATCGAAGCCATTCGCGTCTCCCTTCCTGAGCTGCCCGAAGCCAAGACAAGCCGATTCATCGAGCAGTATGAACTGAGATCTCAGGAAGTACGTCTTCTGACATCTGAAAAAGCACTGGCCGATTACTTTGAAGCGGTTGTTTCAAAATCGAAGAGCCCGGCAAAGACGGTGAGCTCCTGGATCGCAGGCGAGTTTATGCGCTACCTGAATGACCTCGGCTTTGAGGCTGCCAACATACCCATTCCCACCGAGGATTTTGCTCGGTTGATCGATCTGGTCACCGACAAGACCATCAGCGGGAACTCCGGGAAAGTCGTGCTGGGTGAATTGTTCAATCACGGAGGAAAACCCGACGATATTGTCAGGGAGAAAAATCTCACCCAGGTCTCCGACGAAGGGTTCATCCAGGAAACGATCACCAAAATCCTGAACGACAACCCTCGGGAAGTCCAGCAGTACCTGGCAGGGAAAGAGTCGATCCTGCAGTGGCTGATGGGACAGGTAGCGCGCGCCACCAAAGGGAAGGCAGATCCAACCGTCGCGCGCGAGCTGCTGGTTCAAAACTTAGACAAACGAAAGAAATAGCAAGACAACTCATCCGGTTCCCTGGTAGGGAGTCGTTGTTCTCCAGGGTAAGCCGACATCGCATTCTGTAAATCTACATTTCAGGAAAATGTTGTAAGGAGGGGGGAAAAGTTGTATAGTATGACTACCAAACCCAAGGGTTGTCATACGATTATTCTTGTTCTTACAAGGAGGAAACCATGAATGTAGAACAGAACCTACCCAATAAAATTATGTCAGTGATCAACCTGGCCAGACACTGGCAAAGTTCCATGCCAAAAAAACCAGGCAGGCGGGATGAAAACGGAGAGCAGAGGCAATGGGAAGGTCTGCTTGTGCTCCTCGAAGATTTTAAAGTGTTCGCCCGCGATTATGCTACTCTCCTGCGCCGCGCCCCTTTACCAAACCAGCGTTTCATCGTGAACGATGGAGTCCAGCGATTGCTAAAGAACTTCGATGTCCTGAGCCGGGCTTCCGAGCAGCGCCGGGGTTCGGTCACCCGGGACAGCCTGGCATTTTACCTCGCTCAGGCGGAAGATAAATTGTCCAGTTATTGCAGCCGCTGGCAGCCGGGTGTGTCCGACTCTTATTTGACGTTGAAAACCCCGGTGGTCTACTTCGAGAAGGCCTTCCATATTTCGCGCTCCCTGTACGCACCGGAGATTCCCCTGGTGTCGATCCCGCTCACCGAATACAATGACCCGGACCGGTGGCTGGCACTTGCCCATGAGATGGGCCACCATATTTTCTGGAACTCGCTGAAGAACCTGGAAGATGTGGAAAAACTCCACCTGGATATGTACACGGCCCTGGCCGAGCCGTGGCAGCAAGCAGAGGGGGATATTCTGCAGCCCTGGGGTCTATGGCTAGAGGAAATGTTCGCCGATATCTGTGGTGTTCTCTTTGCCGGACCTAGTTATGTGGTCTCCAGCCAGAACCTGGCAGCGGAGTGGATCAGGGATGTGGAGGATTTCGCCGGGAACGATAACGAGCATCCCAGCCTATACCTGCGTCCCTGGATCGCCTATGAAGTCCTCTACCGGGTCATGGAATCCAGCGATCATGCAAGGGCCCTCCTGAATCGAATTTCAGAACGATGGAGCACCTTTTGTGGAGACGCCCCCACGCTTAAGTGCAACTGTGGCGCTCGCGGTGAAGTCTCTCTTGAAAACCTGCGCAAGGAAGCAGGACAAGTTGTGGATATCTTGCTCAACAAACCCATCTGGCCGAATAACCAGCGGCTCCGGGATCTAATTCAATATGAAAATCAGGAACTCGATCTTGAAACGCTGGAGGCACTGCCTCCGTTATCCCAGGAATTACCAAAAAAAGTCGCACCTCAGGCAGAAGATATCCCTCAATCCATTGCGGCAGTCTGGAATTTCATCCAGAAAAAGCTCGTCAACGATCAAAATAAGCCTTCGCAGGAAAAGGAAGATCCGAAAACGCTCTGGAATGCCCTGGTCAGCTTGAGTCTGGAGGATGAGCACGGGCACTGGCCTCTGAGGGCGGGACATGCTCCCCAGGTGCATTGGTGGGCTCCCTGGGCAGGACTCCACACGCACGATCCCGCTACCGGTAGGGTAAAACTTTGGTAGATAGCCTGGCCGACAGGATTGCCCTTAAGGCCGTGTAAGATTTTGGATCTGCTCGCGGGCAGTCGAAATCAGGGTACGATCCATTTGCAGGCAGGCTTGATACTGCATCTCGGTCAGGTAGCTGTGATAGGCATCTACGGCATCCTGCTTCCTCTGCCAGAAATGGCTTTTGTTCATATCGCCACGCAGATAATGGAGCAAGGCCGGGGCATCTGCATACTTTTCCGCTTCGACCAGGTTGCGGTTGATTTCCCGCAGCGGAAGCACACCCGGCGGCTGGAACCGGTAATAAATAAAGTTATAACTGGCCTTGCATACATAGGGAAGCGCCGACTGACCATTAAGGGTCAGCAGGCTGCTGCAGTCCGCTGACGCCTGCTCCCAATCGCTCCTTAAAAGAAAGTATCTACTCCTATTGATCAAAGCCAGCGCTTCAACACCATCCGCACCCTGGTCGGCTGCCAGTTCGATGGCCTGGCTGAATTCATCCAGGCCTAGACCGGTGTCCTGATTAAAGTAGGCAACCCCCATATTATTGAAGGCGGCGGCCGAATTCAGATCGTTCGCGACGCCTATTGCCTCATAGGAGGCGATCGACTCATGGTACCGCTCGGCGAGCAGCTGGCTGTTGGCTTCGAAAAGGGCCAGACTGTTCGAACCTGCCAACCTTGGAAGCGATTCGAACAGCTCCGCGGCATTTACGTAATCACCTTGCTGGTAGCGCATCATGGCCAGACCCACCTCAGACAGTTCGTCCAGGCTTCCGGTCACGTGCAGGCTGGACGGTTGATATACCCCAAACGGAACTCTGGAGGTGACCAGTTCAAACGTCAGATCGGCTGACTCAGCCTCAGGGTTTTCGCAGCTGCCCCTGACGA
>DATAKV010000601.1:0-2597 GCA_036261375.1 Anaerolineales bacterium | reverse complement strand
ACGTCGCCCCTTTATGCCACAGCTCTGCGCGGCTGCGCGACCAGAAAACCGTTTCTTTTCTTTCGAGCGTGAGACGTAACGAATCGGCGTTCATATAGGCAAGCATCAACACTTCGTTTGTCTCCGCATCCTGGATAATCGCCGGGATCAGCCCGTTTGCATCGAATTTAATTTGATCGATCTCCATCGTCTACACCTTCTCCGCCGTCAACCGGATGGGAACATCCAATTCCTGCAGTTCCTTCTTCAATTCAGGGATGAGCAGCTTTCCATCGTGGAACAGGGACGCTGCCAGCGCTGCGTCCGCCCTGCCCTGGGTGAGAACCTGGGCAAAATGCTGGACCGTCCCGGCACCGCCTGAGGCAATGACCGGCACCGGAACCAGGTCCGAGACGATGCGGGTGAGCTCGATGTCATAACCGGCGAGTGTGCCATCGGTGTCCATGCTCGTCAGCAGGATCTCACCCGCGCCCAGCTCCACACCTTTCTGGGCCCACTCGACCGCGTCGATGCCGGTCGGTACCCGCCCGCCGTTGACATAGACTTCCCAGCTCAATCCACTGCTGCGGGCATCGATCGCCAGCACGATACATTGGGAACCAAAGCGGGCCGCTCCTTCCGAAAGAAGCTCCGGCCGCTTGACCGCGGCCGAATTGACGCTGACCTTATCCGCACCGGCGAGCCGGAGATGACGCATATCGTCCACTTCACGAATACCGCCGCCCACCGTTAAGGGCATAAACACCGTTTCGGCCACGCGGCTCACCAGCTCCAGAGTGGTCTGGCGGCCTTCGTGGGTGGCCGAGATATCGAGAAAGACCAGCTCGTCGGCGCCCTGCTCATCATACAGGCGCGCCTGTTCGACCGGGTCGCCCGCATCGCGCAGGTTCACGAAGTTGACGCCTTTGACGACGCGTCCATCCTTGATATCGAGGCAGGGGATGATCCGTTTGGCTAACACTTGATCTCCAATCCGTTTATAGTCACAAGTTGAAGGTAGAAGGGCTTCGACCTTCAGCCTTCCAACCTTAAACCTTCAATGCTTTTCCTAAATCAATCGTGCCCTCATACAAGGCGCGGCCGACAACGGTTCCCGCCAGGCCGGCTTCACGGGCGGCGATCACATCTTCGATCGTATGCACACCACCGGAAGCAATGACATCCAGGCCTGTCGCTTTTGCCAGGGCGCGGGTTGCATCGATGTTCAAGCCGCTGCCCAGGCCGTCACGGCGGATGTCGGTGAAGATGATCGTGCGCAAGCCTAGATCTTTTAGCTGAAGCGCCAAATCCGCGGCAGGGATACCGCTGTCTTCCTTCCAGCCGCGGACGCGCACGAGTCCATCCCGGGCATCGAGGCCGACGGCGATTTGTTCCGAGCCAAATGTTTGAATGGCCTCTCCGATGATCTCCGGCTGCTCTGCTGCGACGGTTCCCAGGATCACCCGCCGAATTCCCAAATCCAGCGCCTCTTTCACCGCATCGAGCGAGCGGATGCCGCCGCCAAATTGAACCTTTGCAGAAACCGCTGCAGTGGTCTTCAAAATCATTCGCAGGGCAGCGCGGTTGAGACTTTGATTTTCGCCGAACGCGCCATCCAGGTTGACGACATGCAGCCAGAGGGCGCCAGCCTCCAGCCAGCGACGGGCCGTCTGTGCCGGGTCGTCGCTATAGGCCGTCATGCGCTCCGGATCGCCTTCCTGTAAACGGACAACCTTTCCCGCCCGCAGGTCGATGGCAGGATACACCGTAAACCTCATGAGGCCTCCACGAAGTTCTGCAGAAGGCGCAGGCCTACCGCCTGGCTTTTCTCGGGATGGAACTGGACACCATACAGATTGTCATGGCGCACGGCGCAGGCATAGCGGATGCCATAGCTCGTCTCGGCGATCACATCGGCGGGATCGTTCGGCTGGCAGTAGTAGGAATGGTTGAAATAAACAAACGAGCCTTCTTCGATCCGGTCAAACAGCAGCGCCGGATTTTTGATCTCCACCTGGTTCCAGCCCGTGTGCGGGACCTTGACAGATAACGTATCCAAAAACTTCACCACAGTTCCCCGCAGAAGCCCCAGCCCTTCATGGTCGCCCATCTCCTCCCCGATCTCGAACAGCGCTTGCATGCCAACGCAGATACCGAGCAGCGGTGTTCCACGATCCGCAATTTCTTTCACGGCATCATCCAATCCCTTTGCTTTGAGCCCCGACATGAAATCGCCAAAGGCGCCCACGCCCGGCAGCACCACCCGGCTTCCGGACAGTACTTCGTAGGGATCGTCGGTCCGCCGGACAGTGGCACCCACGGCCTCCAGCGCCTTTTGCACCGAGCGCAGGTTGCCGGTCCCGGCATCGATCAGGATCAGGTCCTTCATCGCTATAACGACCCTTTCGTCGATGGGATCGAGCCCGCCCGGCGCGGGTCAATCTGCGTGGCAGTGTCCAGGGCACGCGCCCAGGCCTTGAACAGGGCTTCTGCCTGGTGGTGGTCATCGCGCCCGTACAGGACGCGGGCGTGTAGGTTGCAGCGGGCAGTCACGGCAAAGGATTCAAAGAAGTGCGGAAACAACGTGGCCGGGATGTTCCCCACATATGTCATGTGCC
>DATAKV010000598.1:0-7140 GCA_036261375.1 Anaerolineales bacterium | reverse complement strand
GATTTCGAAGGCTCGCTGGGCGAAGGGCCGCATACCATTCACTCCAATTTTGGGCAGATCGAGGTGTCCATCCCGGTCGACTCCGAGCTGGATGTGGATTTTCAAACCGATTTCGGCAAGATCATATCGGAGCTCCCGATTACCATGATCCTTTCCGGCGAGCTGGAGCAGACCCACCAGGCAGGCACGATCAATGGCGGCGGCAGCCAAGTCAACGTCTCGACGAACAGCGGCGGCATCACGGTCAAGATATTGGGTGAATAAGCGGCCCCACCAACAGTAAAAGTGAAACAGGAAAGCGGGTGAGACTGATACAATACAGTCGAATCCGCTTTTTTCTTTGGAGTAGAAATGGATGGCTTAATTCCCTGTCTCGGGGTCCTGGGTATTCTCACGATCATCTTCGGTTTCATTGCCTTCATGCGCTACCTGAGCTACAGGGAGACGCTTGCCCTGGCTGAAAAAGGACTGAGCCGCCCTGAGACGAAAGATCGCAAAACGCTCCTGCGCTGGGGAGTCGTCGTCACCGCCTTGGGCGTAGCCCTGACCCTGGGACTGTATCCGATCGGCTTCTTTACCGGAGACAGCTACCCCCTTCACCTCGGACCGTGGATGCTGGGAGGCTTCATCCCGCTGTTTCTTGGCCTTGGCCTGATCCTGCTCCACTTTTTGACGGAGAAAGAATAATTCTGGCGGTCGGCTTTTTAGGAATTGGCATTCGCCGAAAGAATAAATTCCAGAATTCGCCGGGCAGCCTCTTCTCCATGGTCCTCATTGAATAAATCGGTGCCGTGGGCCGTGCCCGGGTAGGTCTGCCATTCCTTGGGCTCAGCCGCCAGATCATACAGTGCCTGTGAGGAGGCAAGCGGAACCACCGAATCGCTCTCGGCGGTTAGAAACAATTTGGGGATATCCGTGTGCAGGTCCTCTGCCTCGATTTTGAAATCCCAACGCGCGATTTCGACCGGTGAGGCAAATATTATCAATCCACTGGCATTCGACTCGATGGCGAGCTTCGCCGAGGCCAGGCCGCCCAGACTGGCACCGGCCAGGATGATCTTTTCCGCACCCAGTTGTCGGACAAAATCGATGGCGCCGCGGGCATCGTTGACAAAATTCTTGATGAGATCTCTTTCATTGACAGGTCCCCCCGGTCCGCAGTCGCGCCAGGTATAGGTGAGAGCCATCAGACCCTGCGCGGCCGTCTGCTGGGCCAGCTCACGCCAGCCAGGTCTGCAGTTACCCATCACGGAAAAAACAACCGCGGTTGTACCGCTTCCATAGAGCTCACCCGTGATCGTCGCGCCATCGGGAGTCTCAAAGGTGATGGTGTGAGCCTCGATGATCTCATCCAGCGGGGCGGCTGTCGGGTTCCCCGATGCAAAGGCCGATTCGACAGGCGTCACCGGGAGAGACTCCACTGTTGGAGATGGAGGGATCGCTGAGGAAGTCACGGCAGAAGGCCCACAAGCATTCAGGGTCAGTACAAATAACGAGATCAGGTAAACGGGGGAGCGAAGTCTTCGCATCATAAAACCTCTTCCAAAGTGGATCATCATGCACCCTCCCCACTATACCTGCTGTAGAGAGGAATGTCACCCTCCCTTCGAACTATATCCAAAAAGTGATCTTTTTCCTCTTCCTCTTTTTACAGGGTATCAGGTAAAATTTCGGTACTAAAATTATATATAATATATAATTCCTACGAAATGAGGTATGAATGCCTGGTTTGACCCCTGGACGAAGATGGCAGCCCGCGTATTCGCCGTTTCAAAAACAAAATTTCGGGGATAGAGCTTTACAGGTACTCGAATACAGCGTCAAGGGACCGCTGTTCGGCTGCCGGATGTGTGGGAATTGTCTCCTGCAGGAGACCGCGCTCATCTGCCCGATGGAATGCCCAAAGGGTCTGCGCAACGGACCATGCGGCGGCTCCACCTCCGAGACCTGTTATGTGGACAAGACCCGCCCGTGCATCTGGTACAAGATCTACGAGCGCTCGTTCCAGTTCGGCCGCGAGGAGCTGCTGCTGGAAGTGCTACCCCCGCTCGATTGGGAAAAGGTGGGGCAGGATTCGTGGCGGGATGTGTTCCGAAGCGTCGGGAGAATGGGTGTGGGCAAAGCGATCCGCGGGCTGCTCTCGCGCTCGGCCGACGTCCGCAGGGAAACCTGGGATGGCATCTTCCGCCCGGTGCGTCAGCCCGACTGGTGGCAGGGCGACTCAAAATATCATGCGCCGGCGTATACGGAACCCGCTTCAGAGCTGGAACGACGACTGTCCGCCGGTGAATTTGTTGTGACCAGTGAGGTCACTCCCCCATTATCTTCCAACACCGAAAAGTTGATCCAGAACATCGAGAAGGTCAAGCCCTACGTCACCGCCCTCAACTTCACGGACAACGCCTCCGCTACCCCACGAATGACGTCCTGGGCCTGCAGTACCGTCGCTTTGGATTATGAAGCCGAGCCGGTGCTGCAGATCTCAGCCCGCAACCGCTCGCGCTCGAACCTGCAAAGCGAAGTGGTCGGTGCGACCGCGCTTGGCGTGCGCAACATTTTATGCGTGACAGGCGACAGCGCCAGGCTCTCCCCCTCCCCGCGCGAGAAGATGGACATCAACGATGTCGACGCCATCCAGATGCTGTGGATCCTGCGCCGCATGCGCGATGAAGGGAAATATCTCGATGGGCGTGAGCTCAAACATCCGCCCCGGTTCTTCCTGGGAGCGGCAGCCTCGCCCTTCTCCTCCAATCCCAAATTCCAGGCCTTACGCGAGCAGAAAAAGGTCAATGCCGGCGCGCAGTTCTTCCAGACCAACCTGGTCTTCGATATCAACGGCATGGAGGAATGGCTCGACGAGCTCGCAAAACGGAATGTGCTGGAGAAAGTGTACATCCTGATCGGGGTCACGCCGATCCGGAGCCTGAAAATGGCGCTGATGCTGCGTGACGTGCCGGGTGTCTACTTACCCGAACGGATCCTCCAGCGCATGGACTATGCCAACGTGGCCGGCAATGCAGCGGAGGAGGGCATCCAGATCGCACTGGAGCTGATCAGCCAGATCAAAAAATTTCATAAGCAGGGTGTCAACGGCATTCACCTGATGCCCGTCGGCTGGGACGACGTGGTCCCGCGTATCATCAAAGACGCCGGTCTGCTGCCCACGGGATATTCAATCCCACAGGCGGCACGACAGGACATGGCAAACGTGTAGAAACAACAACAACATTCGAGTGAGGGCGTATGCATACCATTTTGAAAAGCAACACAAAGGAAGTGATCATCGGGGCGGATCGGCCGTTCGTCATGATCGGGGAAAAACTAAACCCGACCGGCCTGAAGAAGCTGGGGCAGGCGCTCGTTGAGCAGAACTTCGAGTACGTCAAACACCTGGCCCAAAGACAGGTGGCCTGGGGTGCGGAAGTGCTGGATGTCAATGTGGGTCACCCGCAGATCGATGAAGCGGCGATCATGCCCAGGGTGGTTGAGGCCGTGCTCTTGGTGGTGGACGTGCCGCTCTGCATCGATTCGAATGAGCCGAAAATCCTCGAGGCCGGTTTGAACGTGGCCCCCGGCAAGCCGCTCGTGAACTCGGTCAACGGGGAGGAGAAGCAGCTTGCCAGTGTGCTGCCCATTGTCCGGGACCGGGGCGCGGCGGTCATCGGCCTGACGATCGGCGAGGAGGGCATCCCGGCCACACCCGAAGGACGTCTTGCTGCGGCGGGGATCATCATCGAGCGCGCCGCCAAAATGGGCATCCCGGCCGAGGACATCATTATCGATCCGCTGGTCATGACGGTCGGCCACAACAGCAACGCGGCATTGGTCACGCTGAAAACGATCGAGCTGGTCAAGAAGGAATACGGTGTCAATATCAGCCTGGGCGCCAGCAATGTGTCGTTCGGCCTGCCCGACCGGCATTCGGTCAACAGTGCATTCCTTGCGCTGGCCATCCAGGCAGGGGCAACCTGCTCGATCACAGACCCGATTAAGCTCGGCAGGGACATCAAAGCCGCCGACCTGCTGCTTGGCAAGGATGCCAATTCCATGCGCTATCTGAAATATTTCCGTGCTACCGAAAAGTTGAGAGAGCAGGAAGAGGCAGTGAAGGTGTGAGGGATAGGGGTTAGGGGTTAGAGAAGAGGGAGTAGGGAGCAGGTTCCTGGTCTGGGGACCTGTTCTTATATATCTAGCTGGATGGTCGACTGCCAGTTTCGTGATCGGATATGTAGCGAATTCCCTGACTGTTCCACACTGTCCCCCTCCAATCCAAAATAGGACCAGAAGCAGGCCTTCGGCAGGTCTGCCTCCAGCATCAGGGACACGGCAGGTTCCTTGTGACCATAATACTTCGAGCGCCAGCCGCGCGTGGTGTTGGGATCGGCGCGGACGATGGAGAAGTTTCCACCGCCTTCCCTCAATCCCATTTGGATGTGAATTCTGGAGTCGGACGGCTTGCCGTCCAAAGGTTTCAGGAGAATGCGGTTTTCGGCAGGATTCTCCTGACCTCCAAAATCTCCATCGCACAACAGCCAGTGAAGCACATAATGGTGAGCCCTGGAAGCAGCAAGACGGTCGACGATCAGCCAGCGGTCATCCGCCAGGGAAAGAACCGTTCGCGTGTGACTCACCGGGTATGCCAGCCGCTTGTAACCATCGTGTCCTCCCTGCCAGACGTTTTCATCATGTTTGAGAACTTTTCCTTTTGACCAGTCCGTCCAGGTGAAGCGGGTGAGGCTTTTCATCTGATCAACACGATCGACAGTGACCGTATTGTGGACTGCGGTATGGGCCAGTCCATTGCGCCACACTCCCTCCCCGCTGTATAAATAAGTCCCGGCATCACAGGCGATGTTCAGGCCGCGAATCCACAGGTCCACGTGGAGCTGGTCGGCGTGCGAGGGCCGTGATCGGTAGTCCGTGCAGCGGATTACGGCTTTGCTGGAGTGACCGTGGAGCAGGTAGATTCCCCCGTACGGAAAAGAAGACGTAGAGTTAAATTCGGTATTCCCCTGAAAGGCAGAGGGGGAAGGGGTTAGGGGGGCGGAGCCATACAGCCAGAATAGATCCTCGTCCCAGGGACCGGGTTGGAAGAGAAGTTGTTTCCTTGTCACAAAGGAGCCCAGCTGCAGCAACGGGCGGAAATCTATATAGTCGCAATCATTCAGCGGCAGGACCAGGGCGCCATCGTTCGAGCCATAGACCGGCATCCTGCCCGTTTGGGGATCGATCAACCGGGAAAGAAAATCGATGGAGGCAGAGACCCGCTCAAACACGATTCCAGACAAGGGAGAGAGATTGATTTCAGCCAGCCGTAAAACCATAAGGTAGATATGCAGGACAAACCGGTGGTAGTTGAGCGAATACATCGAGTAGGTGCCATCGGGGAAGATCTGCGCGGCCGCTTCCTGTTCAAGCAATCCCCTGCCAAGGGGTAAATACTTTTCAGAGCCTTTTAGTTCAGGGAAAAGAAGGCCGGCCAGCCACAAGCCAAACGCTTCGCTGATCGTGTGGTTGCTGTGGGTGGATATGGCATAAGCAATGTTCTTGTAAATCCGCTCGGCATGCGCCGCGACCATCACGGCAAACTGTGTCACCCGCCCGGGAGTTGTGGCCGGGGAATCAAGGAAGGCGTAAAAGCCAAACATCCAGGCCGTGAGGCGCAGGGCTGCCTCCTGGCCGTCCATCCAGTTTGGCCCGGTATTGGGAGGGTTGGCCTGCGCCCAGGATTGGATCAGATCCCAGAACGCCTCCGCAAACTTCTCGTCCCGCGTGGAGGCGTAGGCGCGGACGAGTGGGTAGACCATCCCAAAGCGGCTGGGCTCCCAGATGAACTTGATGTCCACACCGGGATCATCCGAAAGCTCAGACCAGTGCCTGCGCGGATCCAGCCGAATTCCGGTGACTGGATCCTTGTGCCAGTCGGGCGGAAAGCCAGTTTTGTAATAGGTGTGAGAGAAATATTTGATCTCGCCCGACAAGATCCTGCCGGCTTCCTCCACGGCGGTTTTGGGGCTCCAGGAAACACCCTGCGGTACATGTAGCTCGTCGAAAAGGAAGGCGGGAGAATTTTGCCTTCGCCATTCAGCATACGCCCGGGGTTCGGCGGGGATGCCCTCTCTCAGCCAGGTCTCAAGCGGGCGGTCCTCCCAGTCATAGATGGGCATTTGCCTGCGGAGCAATCCTGTCCGCCTGCGCAGGGCATATCCGACTCGAAAGACCAGCCAGCGTGAGCCATGTGACCAGAAAAGGGACTGTAGATTGCGAAAATTGTTGAGCATGAGGCCGGTTACTGGATTATCTGGTCCGATTGTAAGCGGCAATTTCAAACCCCACTCCCTCTTCGAAGGATAGGGGGCGAAAACCGAAATCCCGTTCCGCTTCCGAGGTGCTGTAATTCTTGTTTTCATTCAACCGCTGGACCTGCTCGGCCTTGATCGGGAGTGGGATTCGCAAATGCTCGAAGAATGATAGCAGCGCGATAACAGGCGTCGAAGGGATGTGCCATTTCCAAACCTGTTTCTTCAGCTGCCCGGCGATCGTATCGATGACCTCGTTATATGTCAGGGGGTGCTTTCCAGCGATGTTGTAGCTTTTGCAAACTGTTTTCGCGCTTGAAAGACAACCGACGACCGCCCGGGCAACATCGTCCACGTAAATGGGCTGCTGCAACGACAAGCCACCGCCAAAAACAGGGATCACCGGTGAGTAGCGTAAAAACCGGATCAGCCGCCATATATTTCGGTCACGCGGACTCCCGTAGATCATGGTCGGGCGAATGATCGTGTACTGCAGTCCGCTCATCTCGATAGACAGCTCCGCGGCAACCCGCACTTTCCTGCTTTTGGCGTTCAGCCGGGTAAAAATGGCGGTCGTGCTGATGAAGATCGCACGCTCGATGCCCACCGTCTGGGCGGCATGCAGGATCGAGTCGGCGTGACCGAAGCCAAGGGAGGCTATGTTGACAAGTACATCCGATCCATGCATGGCAGAGGCAAGTGGCTGGGTGCGGGAAAGATCCCCCTCCACCCACTCGATGTCCGGGTGAGCGGACAGCAGCGTGGAACGGTCACTGGTTGGGCGGTAGAGACAGCGTGCCTGGTAGCCCTCCTGAAGAAGAAGGGGGACGAGCCGCGAACC
>DATAKV010000589.1:0-4924 GCA_036261375.1 Anaerolineales bacterium | reverse complement strand
TTGCCCTGGCCAAGTCCAACCGGCGGAAGATGCTGCAGTCCCTGCGCTCCAAGTCGCTTAGCGCAGGCACGGATGTGACCACCTCGCCTTTGATGAGTTAGATCTTTTTTCGAATGACAAACGCCATCCTGTACAAGGATGGCGTTCTTCTTTTTATCTGGAACGGTTTTCCCTCGAGCTCGGGCTGTTTGTCTTAAGTATCGAATGGACCGTCATGCCTAAAAACAGCAGGATGGCGAGCGCGTTGAGCAGGCCGCCCCAGCGCCGGATGTCGAACTGGTTCGCCAGGTCCCCGAGCAGGCGGATGACGAGTGAACCATGCAGGAGAATGAGATGCATGTAAAAGGCAGGCCTGAAGGTGATAGGCAGCCCCAGAATGGCCGGGAAGATGATCGGCGCATGCCCAAAGATCATCGAGATGACAAAGCCGACGAAGACAGCATGCAGCGCGGCATCGTAGTAGGGTCCTGCGAATAAGCCGCCGAAATAGACCAGCAGCATACCTCCCATGCCCAGCCAGAGGAATCCGGCGAAAAGGCAGTAGGCGATATAACGCGTCAATGGATTGGGGTGACGGATCGTGCGCGTCGCCAGGTCATTTTTCAGGAACCAGAGCGAGAGTGCAAGCATGGAGAGCCCAGTCAGGCGTGCGCCCCAATTCAAATTGAACAGGGAAAGCATCGTTCCTGCCAGGAGGGCAGCAGTAATTGCACCAAACAGACGCAGCGCTCCGGGTTTTGGCCGAAGAACGCGGCTGAGCTCGAGCCGTTCGCCTCCTATGGTCAGCACCAGAAAGGTCATCCACAGATAAACAATTTGGAAGATCGGCAATCCCAGCATCCACAGGATATTGCCCGCCACCCAGGCCAGCACGCCAAGAAACATTGTCATCGTGTGCAAATGAGGCTCACGGCGCACCATGACCCCCAGGATCAGGAGCGTGCCGAGGCTTGCCAGTGTTAGCAGTACTCCACCGACGAATGGCACGAAAAGAAGACCGATCCATCCCAGCCCTGCAGCAGCCGGGACAGCGAACATCCACTTCTGGCGGATGGCGACCGCCCGCTCGAGTGGAATAAGGACGCCCAGAAAGCCCGAGACCATCAGAGGTCCATGGGCGATGGTAAGGGCAGGCAGGGATGGCCATACCCAGCCAATGCGCACCAATCCGGCCCAGAGCGCCAGAAGCAGGGCCAGGATGGCAAGTGCGATGAAGGGAAGGTAGCGGGTTTGGATGTTCACAGCCGGATTATAGAGGCGGATGTCCAATCCCTCTTTGCGCAGGGACAAACAGGTGAAAGCCTACGAGTTCACGGTGCTCGTTCCCGAATCCAATATTTGACCTGTTCGATGGTCTTTTCGAGCGGGATCGCGGTGGTATCGACCAGGGAAATCGAAAAACCATTCTGCGGCGTCTCTTTGAACCAGCGGTTGAAGCGGATGTGGCTGTCGATAAAGGCCGGGTCGCCGCTGCCGCGCCAGGCGGGACGCGCCTGCAGCCGCTGAGCCAGTTCGTTATCATCGCAGACCAGCGCCAGATAGTGGACCTGCGAGAAATAGCGGCGCTCAATGCAGGGCTCGATGTTGCCGGGCACACCCATCCCCGCACCGAACAGGACGACCGGCCTGCCGGCCTGAGAAATGTTCTTTGCCATGCGCAGCCAGATTTCGAAGAAATCACGATAGTTGGTTTCGGGCTGATTGAATTCGGGCCGCCACAGGATATCTGAATCCAGCAAGACCACGTCGTCGAGCCTGCCGAGCAGGTGATTACACACAGTGGACTTCCCCGAGCCGCTTGCCCCGGAGACCATCAACAACGGCAGCTGGCGGAAGGGATGTTTGTGTCCGCATTCCGGACAGATGGCGTACGGCCCGGAGGGATCGACGATCTTGTCGGCGCGGTACAGACCGCACTGGTGACAAACGTTGAACATAAGAAATCACACCCTCTCGCCTGCGACAAAGTGCCTGCCGGCGGTGTATAGTTACAAAGCACAGGTATCTGGAAAGGAGGCAGATCGTATGAAAATCCTTCCGACCCTGCTCGTGATCGCTTTGCTCATCAGCTGCAGCACGAGTCAGCCCTCGAAGGGCCCTGCCGCCACAGGAACTCCTCTGACCGACGAACCTCCTCCAGGGCAGGGCCAATCCGCCTGGAGCATCTACGATCCGGATCCGGTCCATCCATGGAACCGCGTCTTCCGCCAACTATACCAGCGGACAGACGCAAATGGGCACGAACATGGCTCAGGCGAGCTGGATCCATTGCTATGGTTCGATAGCAACCATTTATTGACCGGAGATTCTCACCGGCAAACACTCCAGGTGCTGGACGAATTCCTATCGGCTGATGCACATACGTTAATACAGGATCCGCTCAAACGCGCCCTGTTCCAGCGCGATCTGTGGGCGGTATTCGATTGGGCTGCATCGCAGGAGGAGCCACATGCCATGGAACGGAAGGTACTCCAGGTTCGGCTGGCCGGGATCATGAAGCGGGTGGCGTTATCGAAAGCAGAAATCCAGGCCCTGCCGAATAACTATGAGCTTGCCCTGAAGTCAGCATCCTACCCGGCTGCCTTCCAAGAAGACCAGCCTGAAACCGTCTTTCTCCCTGCTGGCCTGTTCCGGTCCGGCAGCGATTGGATCGTGGCAGGTCGTAAAGGTGGACCAGCCGCGGTGACCCACACCGAAGCCTTTCCCTTCTTCGGCCGTTCGGTGTTCTATGTGTTTGTCCGCTCCCCGAATGGGCGAGAGGGGACGCTCGAGTTTATAGATGCTCTTAACAGGCAACCAAACCCTATCACCCCGGTTGGCACGCAAGTCGCACTCGTCCGCAGGATGCTTTTGATCGACGACCGGGGAGAGCTGGCGCTGTCGCCGCTGGTGGAAACGATCCAGCTCCGTCATTTTGGCCCCGCCCAAACCTTTTATGAACTCGAGCTGGATAGAAGGAGACTGTTCGACGGCGAGGCAGGCGGACTTGTGCCGAATGGAGATCTCTTCATGCTGTTCATGGGCCACGGGGATGTGTTCGAAAATTCTCTGCCTGAATTACAGGTAGCGATCCCCCGGATATGCAAAGCCTGTCACTTCGAATCTTCCTCGATGCTGCATTCTGGCGCCACGCACAGCATCATCAGTTACTCCAGAGAGCCTTTTCCACTATCCGGAAATGAACGGCCGGTCCTGTTCGCTTCCACGACGGATGAGGAAGCACAGACCGTCATGGCGTGGAAACAAAGTCACGACACCTGGAGATCGCTGGGTATGTATTGGACACAGAGTACGCCATAACGAAAACCGCCATCGCTATGGATGGCGGTTCGATTACTCTACAGGCATGTCAGGGCTAATGGCCCCCGCCGCTTTCGATCTCACCCTGGAAGATCGACGGATCGGCTTCTCCCTCGACGTGCATCACACCCCAGGCGCCGCGGTCCAGTCTCGACAGGGCATGATCAACGAGGACGTAGTTCCCCGGATAGTCCGCTGTGAACTCGACGACGGCTGCGCCACCGGCAGGGATCAATGTGGTCTGCAGGCCCTGG
This sequence comes from Anaerolineales bacterium, assembly GCA_036261375.1. Taxonomy (GTDB): domain Bacteria; phylum Chloroflexota; class Anaerolineae; order Anaerolineales; family Villigracilaceae; genus Defluviilinea. Next base: position 1,370 of record DATAKV010000589.1, on the reverse strand, counting down.
GCAGGTGGGGTGATCAGATCGCCCTCGCGGTAGACCCTGTCGAAGATTTCGCCGATGACATGGAAATTGGAGACCAGGTTGACGCCCCCATTTCCGACATACAGGCGGACGGTCTCGCCTACTTCCACGTCCATGCCTTCGGACAGAGCGCCCGTCCGGCCGTTGAACACCACATACTGAGGCCTGCCGTCCAGCATCGCTTCGGCATCGAACAACTGCAGACCTTCGCGTCCGAGCGCGCCGTCACTGTAGAACTCGCCCTGCATCACATAGAATTCCTTGTCGACAGGGGGCAGACCGCCCTCAGGCTCCACCAGGATCAGGCCGTACATGCCATGGGTCATATGGCTGGATGCGCTCTCATAGGCACAGTGATAGACGAACAGCCCGGCGTTCATCGCTTTGAATGTAATCGTCTTGCTCTCGCCGGGATCGACAATGGTCGCCGCCCCGCCGCCGCCCGGACCCGTCACCGCGTGCAGGTCGATGTTGTGAGGGTGCAGGCTGGTCGGGTCGTTGTGCAGGGTCAGGCGGACCGTGTCGCCCTGGCGCACGCGCAGGAAGGGGCCGGCGACCGTTCCGTCGAAGGTCCAGTAGTTGAAGGTAATGCCATCGGCCATCTCGCCGATCACTTCCCTGGTGGTCATTTCGATCTCAACCACGCCGTCTTCTGAATACTCAACTGTTGCAGGCAGGTCGGCCGGATCTTTGGCAATATCCTCAACCCGCTCGAACTCGTTGAACTTGGCGAAGAAATGAAGCACGTTCTCTACTGGCAGCACCGGTCCACTGCCGGGACCGAAGGTACGCAGAGAGAGGGGGATCGCCAGCTGGGACGGGATGCCGTTCGGGATCAGGATGACAAAGGCGCCGCCGATGAAGATCGCGCCGATGGCGGCATTGATCTTGCGCGAATGGAATCGGCGAATCACCAGGAACAGGAAGATCGCCGCGAAAACATACACAATGAACAGCCCGAAGCCTTCACCAATATAGCGCCAGAGGGATAAAAATAGGTCCACGTTTTCTCCTTATAGGGCTCAGCCTTGAATGCCGGCCCAAGTTGTGTAGATTTGATTGACTAACGTGGGCTATTGTATCGATTGTGAAAATTTTCTCTTTGCGCTGGCGCAAAGAGCGGAGACCGATACGGTCTCCGCTGTAGAATCTCTTACGAGAAACTTATTTTGTTATTTTTGAAACCTCACCGGTTTTTTCCACTCCGAGTAGGGATAGGATGGTGGGGAGAACTCCTGGCAGGTGACATTGCCGGACAGGTCACGAGCTTCGACACGGATCCTGTCTCGGTAAGCCGTATTGTATTCCCACAAAACGCCCATCCATAGCTCTGCGTCACCCTGATCGAGGAT
>DATAKV010000588.1:0-9514 GCA_036261375.1 Anaerolineales bacterium | reverse complement strand
CGGCTTTTCCACCCTCCCACCCACCTGAGCTGGATTGCTCTTCAGGCAGATCCAGAGATCTTACTCATGGAACCAAGTTTCCAGTGAGGAAACTGAAATTTCCTCATAGGAAAAGGATACCTTCCTATGAGGAAGCAGGTGGTTTCCTCTGAGGAAAATAATATTTGTAGTAAGGAAAATCAAAAAGTAAGTAAGGAAAATCGAATTTCCAAGGCAGGCATCTACTTCTCCAAAAGCATAGTGGGTTATCGTGGATAAGAGAATACAGGATGGATAAAGGCAAATCTTTGAACAACAAGCCCGGCTTTTCGCAGCCGGGCTTGTTTTATCGTTGTCAGAAACGGTTTACGGAGTTTTTCCCTGCTTATCTCCGTATTCATTCAGTTACCTATGACTTCACCTTCACCGTCTGCGCCTTATACTTCTTCAGCGCTTCCCAGCCGACCAGCATCTTCTCGCGTTCATCCCACAGGCGGAAGAACAGCGACTTCATGCTCTTGCGGATGGTCAGCGGCTCGATCTGGAAGACAGGGTTCTCGTTGTGGCATTTCTCCAGCTTGTAGTTGGGGATGCGCGGGCTGAGGTGGTGGATGTGGTGGAAGCCAATGTTGCCCGTGAACCACTGCAGGACCTTCGGCAGCTTGTAGAAGGAGGAGCCGTCCATGCCGGCGTTGAAGAAGTCCCAGTTCTGGTGGCGTTCCCAGTAGGTAGGGTCGAAGTTGTGCTGGACGTAGAACAGCCAAACGCCCGCGCCGCAGGCGATCAACAGGACCGGCAGCTCCACCATCAGGAACGCCGCCCAGCCGATCTCGAGCACCAGCCAGCCGACTACGCCGGCAATCGCCAGGTCCGTCCAGACTACGCTGCTGCGCTCGCGCTTTCCCGCGCCGGGCCGCCAGAAGCGATGCGTGATCGCAAAGACGATGGTCGCACCCACCGTGAACAGGATCAGCGGGTTGCGCATGATGCGGTAGCCGACTTTCTTGTACCAGGGCGCGGCCAGGTACTCCTCCACCGTCATCGTGTACACATCCCCGATGCCGCGCCGGTCGAGGTCGCCGGCCGTGGCGTGGTGGATGGCGTGGTCATGCTTCCACTCGTAGTAGGGTGTCAGAACCAGCACACCGAGCACAAGTCCCAGGCGGTCGTTGGCCTTGATGCTCCTGAAGAACGATCCGTGACAGCAGTCGTGGAAGATGATGAAACAGCGCACCATGAACCCCGCGGTCGGTACGGCCAGGAGCAGGGTCAGCCAGTAGCCGACCTCCAGGCTGCGGTACATCACGTACCACATCAACAGAAACGGTACCAGCGAGTTGGCGATCTGCCATAGGCTGCGCCAGGTCTCGGGATAGGCATACTTCGAGACAATCCCCTGCCATTTAAATTTTTCAGTCGACATTGGGCTCTCCAGTTTGTATGGTGAGGCTATTGTACTTTATCCAGCAGCACCGACAAAGGCATGTCTGAGAGACTGTTCAGGATTAAATCTGCGCCTTCGATGGCCAGCCTGGCGGTGACATCGTTCGGCACGGCGACGACGAAGATCCCCGCCCGGTTGGCGGCTTTCACGCCGTTGGGGGAGTCCTCGAAGACGACCGCCGCTTCCTTCGGGACCCCGAGCCGCTTCAGCGCCGTGAGGAACAGGTCCGGGTTCGGCTTGGTGCGGCCCAGGCCCACATCCTCGGCCGTGATGACGTGGTCGAAGTAGTTGAAGACGCCGATCCGTCGGGCATGATTGTGGACCCATTCCCGGTCCGAGCTGGAGGCAATGGCCAGCTTCAATCTCAGCCGCTTCGCCTCTGTGAGATATTCAAGCACGCCGGGCATCGGTCCCTGGGCGTGGATCATGGCGCGGCTCTCCAGGCGGTTGCGGTCACGCAGAGAAGCGGAGTCCACCCGTCCCTTCGTGAGACGCGCCAGATGCTCCGCCGCGTCGAAATCCGAGTGGCCTCCGCCGCCGATGATCGTCGCCCACCTGTCGTTGGGAAACTCGAAGCCGTGTTCCTGATAGATGGCCTGCCAGCAGGTATACTCGGGCGTCTCGGTGTCGAGGATCAACCCATCGAAATCAAAGATAAGTGCCTGTATCATATTTGAATTTTAACCCATGCTATACTCGTCGCAACCTGTCATTGCGAGGAGTGAGCGACAGCGAGCGACGAAGCAATCTCCTAGCTGGTAGATCGAGGAGATTGCTTCGGGCTACGCCCTCGCAATGACAAAATGGAAAGAGAGAGCCCATGTCCGACCTCTATTATTCCGACTATATCGAGCTCGACAAAATCTTGAACAGCCAGCATCCAAAGAGTTTCTCCTCACTGGAGGAGGGCAACGATGAGATGCTGTTCATCATCATCCACCAGGCCTACGAGCTGTGGTTCAAGCAGATCCTGTTCGAGCTGGACCTGGTGCGTAACATCTTCATCCGCGGCCGGATCAACGACAACTCCGACGATATGAGCCGCGCCGTACACCGGCTGCGGCGGATCGTTAAGATCCTCGAGCTGGTCAACCAGCAGGTCAGCGTGCTCGAGACTATGACCGCCCTCGATTTCCTCGAATTCCGTAACCACCTGCTGCCCGCCTCCGGCTTCCAAAGCAAGCAGTTCCGCCTGATCGAAGCCAGGCTGGGGTTGAAGATGCAGCAGCGCTACAAGTCCGAGTACTACAAGGCCACGCGGCGCGGCAGCTTATCAGAGGCCGACCTGCAGGAGGTGGACCGGGCCGAAGGCGAGAGCACACTCAAGGAGCTGATCGCCGAGTGGCTGGAGCGCATGCCCTTCTTCGACGATGCCTACTGGCGGGAGTACAGGCCATCCAGTGAACCGAAGGACGACGGCCGCCACCCGTTCTGGGTGGACTATCGGGAGGCCTACCAGAAGAGCCTGTCACAGTATGAGACCGGACGGCTGGCCGAGTTCGACAGGGTCTTCTTCGACGAAGGCCGCGGCGACGTCTCCCCCTCGGCGATGCGGGCGGCCTTGTTCATCACCATCTATCGCAACCTGCCGATCTTCCACATGCCGTTCGAGCTGTTGAACACACTCTCCGAGATCGACGAGCTGCTCTCCAACTGGCGCTACCGGCACTTCATGATGGTCCGCCGGATGATCGGCATCCGGGTCGGGACCGGCGGCACAAGCGGTGCCGGCTACCTCGAAGGGACGCTCAGCCAGCACTACGCCTTCAGAGAGATCACCGAAGTGGCCACGTTCCTGATCGAGAGGAGCAGACGTCCTTCTTTGCCGAATGCCCTGAAAGAAAAAGTGAGCTTCAACGTCTAAAGAGGGTTCTACATGGAATACAACTGGCAGTACTCAGACGAAAATATGGACTGGAACGAGCTCTCCCACCTCTATCTTATCGCACCGCTCGGGCAGAAATCCCCCGGCGATCTGCAAAAATCGTTCTCGAACAGCATGTTCAAATGCTTCGTGTACGATGCCGGTAAACTGGTCGCCGCGGGCCGGGCGCTGGCTGACGGCGTGGACTGCTCCTATATCTGCGATGTGGCCGTCCACCCGGAGTACCAGGGAAAAGGGTTGGGCAGGCAGGTGGTCATGAGACTGGTCGAGTTGTCAAGAGGTCACCGTAAGATCATCCTCTATGCCGCGGTGGGGAAGGAACCCTTCTATCTCAAGCTCGGCTTCAAGCGCATGGCCACCGCCATGGCGATCTTCCAGAACCAGGCCCAGGCGCTGGAGAGTGGTTTGCTGGTCGACGAGCCATGAACCGATTTCGGAAGATGGAGTGAACCGATGAAAATATCGTCCAGGGAGTGGATCGTCGCCTGGGGAACCCTGACTGTAGCAATTCTTGTCAATGCTGCCGGGTACATACTGGACCTGTATGACCGCTTCTGGTGGTTCGACGATGCCGTACATGCCTACACCAGCTTTAGCCTGAGCCTCCTGCTTGCCCTGCTGCTCTATGGCAGAGTGCTCAACGGTGCCCGGACGCATTCCGTGTTGTTTGTGCTGGCCGTTGCGGTCCTGGGTGGAGGCATTGGCGCCCTGTGGGAAATCGCCGAATGGGGATATGACCAGTGGGTTCCGGAGAACGCCATCCTGGGCAAGACCGACACCATTATCGACCTGATCCTGGACACGATTGGGGCATTGGCCGCCGGGCTTTTGAGCCTTTGGATGATTCGATCCTCCTCAAAAAAGAGCTGAGCGCCCCATGGAAACATCAGAAACAGCGCTTACCCATGGACAGGTCGCACTCTTGTGCCAGCGCGGGTTTGGATCTGGTTTCCAGATCGAGTCGATCCAGGAGCTTGGGGGTGGAACACTCAATACGGCATATCTCATTACCTCTGCAGATCACCAGAAGATCGTCTTGCGCGTGGCGCCGTGGCAAACTGCCGACACATACTGGGAGGAGACCCTGCTTATGCGCCGTGAGCATGCCATGCAGCCGTATTTTGCCCCCATCGCAGCGTTGATGCCCAGAACTCTCCTGATCGATTTCACCCACCAGCTTATTGAGCGTGACTATATGTTCCAGTCATACATCGAGGGCGAACGCTGGGACAATATCGTGGAGGAGTTGGCCGACGAGGAAAATTTTCGTCTGTGGGAGCAATTTGGGAACATCCTGAAGCAGATCCATTCTGTACGAGGGGAAGCCTTCGGTCTGCCGCTCCCAGGCCTTCTCTTCCCCACCTGGAGCCAGTTTGTGATCGAGCGCCTGGAACGAACTCTGCGAACCGCGCGGAAGAACAGGCTGGACATCCCTCACCTTTCATCCCTCCTGGAATTCATTCGTGCTCATCCTCAACCGCTGGATGAAATCCACATTCCGCGCCTGCTGCACGGAGACCTGTGGTTGTTCAACATCCTGATTTCGCGTGGAGAAAAAGGAGCCTCCATCGTCGGCATCCTGGATGCCGACCGGGCATGGTGGGGTGATCCCATGGCCGATTGGACAGTGTTCATCCTGACCCACACCGCCAGGGAGAAAGGGCATTCCCGCTTCTGGCAGGCATACAGGTTGCCGGATGATCCTTCAGATTCGAAGTACCGGGCATACGTGTACGATGCCATGCACGCCGCGACGGCATTCATCTGGGCTTCAAGGCATAACGATGAAGAGACTGTCACGAAGGCAGGAGGAACACTGAGCGAAGCCGCAGAGGCACTTCCCGGGTTGCTTTAGACACTTTAATCATAGGCTCAGCAGGGGTGACCCTTCATTTTTGATTGGATAGGCTGTACTGTCAACGTTGGACGTATAATTCCATAGATGAACCAACCAAAACAACTACATGCTGTCCTGATCCACGGCATGGGGCGCTCGCCGCTTGCCATGTCGATCCTGGCGGCCCGCTTACAGAGAGCGGGCATCCGTCCGCACCTGTTTGGTTATTCAGTGACCTTCGAGCGGCTGGAACACTGCGTCCGCAGGCTGGAGAGTTTCATCAGGCGCCGGATTAAAACGGAGGAATACATCATCGTCGGGCATTCGTTTGGCGGTGTATTAACGCGCGCCACTCTGCCGCGCCTGGTCCACAAGCCGGCAGCCTGCTTCCTGCTCACCTCCCCAACCCGCGCCTGCCGGGCGGCGCGCACGATCACGCCGCATCCTATCGCCCGGATTTTAGGCGGTGAGATCGGGCAGCTCCTCGCAAGCGAGCGGTTCATGGACTCCCTGCCTGCGCCGGAGGTGCCCACCAAGATCTACGCGGGGACCGGCGGCCCGCGGGGTCGCTACTCGCCGTTCGGGGATGAGCTTAACGACGGGGTGCTGACGGTCGATGAAACGGTTCTGCCGGGTGTTCCCATGGAAACCGTTTCCATTATCCATACCTTCATCGTCAACTCGAAATTCGTTGCCCAGGACATTGTGAAGGTCGCCAGGGAGAAGAGATCCCAACCTGCCCGTCCTTATATAACAAAGAGGAGCCCATGAATCCATCGGATGTACTGGGACCGGAATTGCAGAAGGAAGTAATCCAGTTTGCGCAAGACCTGGTACGTATCAAAAGCTATTCCGGCCAGGAGGAGCAAATCATCCGATTTATCGGGCAGAGAATGAAAGCTCTTGGCTACGAGGAGGTCACCATTGACTCAATGGGCAACCTGCTCGGAAGGATAGGCAGTGGCGGGAAATCGATCCTGTTCGACTCGCATGTGGATACAGTCGAAGTGAACGACAAGGAGGAATGGGAAATTCCACCCTTCAGCGGGGAAATCATGGATGGGTACCTGCATGGCCGCGGCTCTGTGGACATGAAATCCTCGGTCGCCGCCTCCGTCTATGCGGGAGCGGTCGCCGGACGGATGGGCCTCGCCTCCGATAAAACAGTATACGTCTCCTGCACCGTGTTCGAGGAGGACTGCGACGGCGAGAACCTGAAGCACTTATTTCGGGAACTCGATCTCAGGCCGGATTGTGTTGTGGTCTGCGAGCCGTCCAACAACCAGATTGTCATTGGGCATAAGGGCAAGGCCCAGATATCGATCAAGACGCACGGCGTGTCTGCTCACGGGTCGGCGCCCGAAAAGGGGGTCAACGCCATCTATGAAATGGCGGAAATCATCCGGCGGGTGGAGCAGGCCAACCTGGAGCTGATGAAAAGGGGAAAGCCACGCGGCACGCTGGTTATGTCGAGGATCGCGAGCGTCAGCGCCTCTCTCAACGCGGTCCCATCGGAGTGTGAAGTGTATCTGGATCGCCGGACGGTTCCCGGCGAAACAGAAGACGATATCCGCCGCGAAATGGACCGGCTCATCGAGGGCAAACAGGCCAGCTGGGAGGTGGGCACGCTCCACCGCAAAAGCTGGACCGGGCTGGACATCCACTACGAGCCATTCCACCCCGCCTGGAAGATCGGCACCGATCACGAACTGACCCGGACCTGCAGGGCCGCCTACCAGGAAACGTTTGGCGCGGCGCCCACAAACTTCGATTTTTGGGACTTCAGCACCAATGCCGTCACACCGGTCAGCCTGGGAATTCCCACCATCGGCTTCGGCCCGGGAGAATACAAGCTGGCCCATATGCGGAATGAGCGCTGCGAAGTCACCCAGGTCCTGGACGCGTGCAGGTTTTATACACAATTAATCGCTAAAATCTAAGGACACGCCTGAGCCACATTAAAATGATACACTCTGAATAGCGAACAAGTGTTCTGATATACTAAGATATATCCATGCTGACGGAACCAAAAACAAAATCGGACACGCTCGATTGCATCGAAGATGTGAAGCGCTACATCCGGGAGCACATCCACGAGCCGCTGGAGCGGGAACGGCTGGCGGCGGTGGCCGGGTTTTCCATCCCCCACTTCCATCGCGTCTTCACTGCCCACGTCGGCGAGAGCGCGGCCGGCTACGTCCGCCGGCTGCGGTTGGAGCGTGCCGCTCGCAAGCTGAGGATGGGAGCCGTGGATATCACCGAGGTCGCACTTGCCGCCGGCTATGACTCGCATGCCGCCTTCAGCAGGGCCTTCAGACAGCAGTTTGGCATGAGTCCCAGCGAGTTCCGCCAGCTGGGCTGCAGCGCAGCCACCCAACTTCTGAGGAAAGGATAGAACATGATCAAAATCAAACTTACCAGTGTCTCGATCGATGACTACGACAAGGCTTTGAAGTTTTATACGGAGGTTATGGGTTTCCAGAAGAAGCGGGACATGCCTCTCGGTGAGGGGGCTCGCTGGATCACCGTGGTCTCGCCATTGGAGCCGGACGGCACCGAGCTGCTCCTCGAGCCCAACGCCGGATACCCGGCCATGAAAGCTCTCAAAGAAGCCCTCGTCAAGGATGGGATCCCCTTTACCGCCTTCGAGGTCGACGATATCCAGGAGGAATACGAGCGCATGCGAAACCTGGGTGTCGAGTTCACCATGGAACCGACCAACATGGGCCAGGCCACTGCCGCAGTCCTGGATGACACTTGTGGCAACCTGATCCAGATCTATCAGGTGACCGGCTAACGAGCAGGGCATCGGTTAAAACTGCGGAGGTCTCACACCTCCGCAGTTTTTAGTTTGCAAGTACACTCTGACAGAGTCCACTTGTTTGCGGCAGGAATGGTATGCCATATAAGTTTGTACAACATACACAGGATTATTCCGATCTCTCCAGCGGCCGGGTATTTTATAGCCTGCCGGGGCACCCGGCCTTTCCCGTCCGGCTGGCAAGTGAAATCTTCCAGCGCTGCCTCGCGGCGCGTGAAGCTATCTATCACGAATCCAGTCCCTGTACTCTGTATGACCCGTCCTGCGGCGCTGCCTACCACCTCAGCGTTGTGGCATACCTGCATAGAGAGCACATCCGCAGGATCATCGCCTCGGATATCGATGAAACAGCCGTCGCTCTCGCCAACCGAAATCTGGGACTGCTGAACATCAACGGCCTGGACAGGCGCATCGCCGAAATTACGGCTATGCTCGAAGAGTACCAAAAAAACTCACACAGGGATGCCCTGGAAAGCGCCTACCGGATGCGAAACGCAATCTCCACCCTGGATCAGCCATTGGCAGCAGATGTGTTCCAGGCCAATGCCACAGCTCCCCAGGCCCTCCTGAATAACATCCAGCCCGGATCGGTGGATATCGTCTTTAGCGATGTTCCCTATGGCCTGCACTCCCAATGGCAGGGGTCCACTGAAAGCGCCAACCCGATGGCGTCCATGCTCGAGGCGATCTTCGGTGTCCTGTCTCCGGCGAGCATTGTAGCCATTGCTTCCGACAAACAGCAGAAGGCAGCTCACGAAAAATATCGGCGCGTCGAGCAGTTCCAACTCGGAAAGAGGCGGGTTGTCCTATTAAGACCTGTGCCCGCCTCGTCACCGGGTCGCCCTTGAATTCTGCTACAATTCAACAATTAATTACATGTCCCTTTGTGACACGCCTGCCCCCGTTTTTGGGGGTCGTGGTGAAAAAGGAGAACCCATGACACAAACCTACGATGCCATCGTTATCGGCGCAGGCGTGATGGGCGCCAGCCTGGCCTTCCACTTCGCCGAGCGCGGATTGAAGACCGCCGTCCTGGAGCGAAAAGTTACCGCCTCCGGTGCGACCGGCCACTCGAGCGGCCTGGTCCGTATGCACTACGACCTGGCCGCCGAGTCCGAGCTGACTTTCAAAAGCTACAAGCTGTACTTCAGCAACTGGCGGGAGCGCGTCGGCGGCGACTGCGGTTTCATCAACACCGGTTTTATGCAGATCGCCAAGCGCGAGCACGAAGACCGGCTGCGCGGTAACGTCGCCAACCAGCAGCGCATCGGCATCAACACATCGGTCATCTCGGCCGAGGATGTGCGCAAGCTCTTCCCGGACCTGCTCACCGGGCAGTTCGACTATGCCGCCTACGAGCCCGATTCCGGCTACGCCGACGCGACCCTGACCACCAACTCCTTCCTCGAGTGCGCCAAGCGTAACGGTGCAGTTTTAATTCAGAATTGCGAAGTGGCAGCCATCCACGCCTCGGGGGGACGGGTGACCGGTGTCAGCACCAATAAAGGCGACTTCTCCGCACCGATCGTTGTCAACGCAGCCGGAGCG
>DATAKV010000579.1:0-5055 GCA_036261375.1 Anaerolineales bacterium | reverse complement strand
CACGAGGTAATGATTTTCATCGTTGGGTAGACGGACGAAATCCGCGCGTTCCTGCTTGCTTATCGGGCGGACGCTGTCATAGAAACCGGGCAGGGTCACACGCCCTCGTTTATCATGCATCTTGGCGATCAGTTCGGCCAGCACCTGGGCCGGATTATGAACCACACCGCCATACAACCCGGAGTGCAGGTCTGCCCGGGGTCCGGTGATATTGATCTCGAAATAAGCCAGCCCGCGCAGACCGTAGGTGATGGTGGGCATATCGATGCCCATCATACCGGCATCCGGATTGAGGGAGACATCCGCCTTGAACAGCTGCGCATGTTTTTTGAGGAACGGCTCGAGATTCTTGGAGCCGATCTCCTCCTCTCCTTCCAGCAGAAACTTGACATTGACCGGCAGGTCCCCGCCGCCCCGCATCAGCGATTCGATCGCATGGAAGGTGGCAAGTACCTGTCCCTTCATATCGGAGGAGCCGCGCCCGAACAACAGCTCGCCGCGCACCTGCGGCTCGAACGGTCCGGTCTCCCAGAGCTCGAGCGGATCGGCGGGCTGGACATCATAATGTCCATAGACCAGCACGGTCGGCGCGCCAGGCTTCTTCAGGTATTCGCCATATACAACAGGATGCCCGCCGTCGGTGGGCATAACTTCCACATTCTCGATGCCGAGTCCCCGCAAGTGGGCGGCCATCCATTCGGCGGCGCGCAGGACTTCATGGTTGTACAGGGAATCCGTCGAGATGGACGGAATCTTCAGCGCCTCTGTCAGATCGGCCAGGAATCGATCCTGGTTCTGTTGGGCATACTCAAGGGCGTTCTGAATATTGCTCATTGTTCCTCCTGATGATTTACAAAGCGACAGCCATTTTCTGACTGTCGCTTATGAGTTAGGGTGCGGATGTGGGGACGTCCGTCTGCTCCAGGGCACGGCGTGTCAATAGATACCAGTTCGAGAAGGTTGCCAGCCGGTCAGACGGTTCATACAACGCTCCAACCTGCACGCCCTGGACCTGCAAGTCCACGCCATACGAGTAGACCGGGACGAACAGTGGGAGAGCGGGCAGTTCCTTGCCAAACACAACCTGGAAGTTACGGTAGAGCCGCGTGCGCAGGGTGTAATCGGCTGTAACACGCGCCTGCTCGAGATATTCGCTGGCGGCACGGTTATCCCATTGCGAGTAGTTCTGCCCGCCGGTCGCTTCGGCCTGGTGCCAGAAGGGATACGGGTCCGGGTCGGGCGTACGCGAGAGGTCAAGGTCGACGAGGGCGGCCTGATAGGTGCGCGAGGCGAGCGATTCCAGGACGAGCTGCTCATACGGGACGGCCTGCAGGGTCACACTGACCCCGATCTCCGCCCACTGCTCCTGGATCGTCTCTGCGATCTGGGTGTGGGTGGCATCGTCAGGGTGCAGCATTGTAAAGGTGAGGGAAGCCCCTTCCTTGGCACGGACATCACCGCCGGCCGCCGGAAGAATATACCCTTCGGCTTTTAACAGGTTGATCGCACCTTCAGGGTCATATTTGAATTGCTCCGTGCCGTCATGGTAGGCCCATGAGTTCGGCAGGACCGGTCCGTTGGCGATGATCGCCTGTCCCTGTAAAAAGGTATTGACAATATACGGCCGGTTGATCCCCAGCATCAACGCTCGCCGTACCTGGGCATTTTGTAAAAAGGCGACTTCGGGATTGTTCAAATTGAACAGCACCAGACTCATCCTGGGCATGCGGCTGGTGTAGATGGAGAGGTTCTGCTCTTCCAGCGCTGCGCCGAGCACATCCGGTGTGATCTGGCTCACCGAAAGCACATCGCCCTGCCGGTAGGCCTCCAGTGCATCGACGGAGGTGGGATAGTAGCGAAAGACAACCTGTTCGATAAAGGGAGACTTGTCATAATACGTGGAGGAAAGTGTCAACACCACGCCTGTGATCTGTCCATCATCGACAAGCAGTTGATCGAACCGGTAGGGACCACTTCCCACAGGATTGATGTTGAACTCTGCACTTTCCATCTGCTCGGGCGGGATCGACTCCAGCAGGTGCCTGGGCAGGATCCCGAACGTCAGATAATCCATGAACGGAACAAAGGGTTCAGGCAGGGTGAACTTGATGTTTTTATCGTTCAGCTTGGTGACTTCGATCGTTCCCCAGAGGTCCTTGATATCCTGGGGATAAAAAGAGCCTGCTCCCTTCATCCGCTCGATCGTGAAGATCACATCGTCGGCGGTGACAGGCTCACCATCATGCCAGACTGCGTCCTGGCGGATCGAAAAATTATAGATCGTGCCATCCTGGGCGACGCCCCAGGCTTCTGCAAGATCGGCATGCGGCATACCGCGTTCATCGAACTTGACCAGGCCACTGAAGAGCAGGCGGTCCACGTCACGATCGGCCGGGTTGTTCCAATCCAGCAGGGGGTTAAGCCGTCCCAGGGAACCGACGAGTCCTTCGGTGTACACGCCTCCCTGCTCAGGCTGAGGAAGGATCGCCCCTGTGATGGTCGGTGTTTGCTGGCTGAATAGCAAGACAGCCACGATTCCCAATGCCACCACCACGACCAGTATCTGCCAGCGTAATTGTTTCATAGACAAAAAAAGAAAGGCACGTTCACCCCGCCGTACAAGCCGCGCGGAAGAAACGGCCTTTCAAGGTTGATCCTGGGAATCAGGATACGATGAGGAGCGTAATGACCAGCGCGAAGAACAGAACGCTCAACACAATGGTGATCCAGAACAGTGTGCGCTCGACGCCGCGGCGGGCCGTGAAGACACTTCCTGCGTCGGCGCCTGTCAGTCCGCCCAGGCCTGCACCCTTGCTCTGCAGGATCACGCTCAGGATGAGCAGGACCGAGAGTATAATCAGCGCGATATTTAGATAGGTTACCATGTACAGCATGCCTCCTTGAGATTAAGCGGGACCATTATACCCGTAGGGAGGACAATACGTCAACTTGAGAGGCTTAGGCCTTGCGAACGTTTTATCAGAATTGCCTGATTTTCCTCGGAAAACCTTCGCAAGGCTCTTGCTATGAGGCTTAATGCACGAAATCGTCGTCAACCTGCACATGCATACCCGCTACTCGGATGGGACCGGTACCCACAAGGAGATCGCCCATGCGGCCATCAAAGCTGGGCTGGATGCAGTCATAGTCACGGACCATAACGTGCTGGTACAGGGTTTGGAAGGATACTACCGCGTCGCCCGGAACCGCGTCCTGCTGCTGGTCGGGCAGGAGGTCCATGATCAGGACCGCGACCCGCAGAAAAACCACCTGCTCGTCTTCAACACCAATCGTGACCTCTCTCACCTGGCCGACGACCCCCAAACCCTGATCAACGGGGTCAACGATGCAGGCGGCCTCTCCTTCATCGCCCATCCCAAAGACCCGGAAGCACCCGCCTTCAAGGAAACGGATATTTCCTGGGAAGCCTGGGAAGTGCGCAACTATACAGGCATCGAGCTCTGGAACGGTTTGAGCGAGCTGAAGACCGTTGTCCCGACCAAGCTGCACGGGGCGTTCTATGCGTTTTTTCCACAGTTCATCGGCCATTCCCCCATTCCTGAGACCCTTCACCGCTGGGATGACCTGCTTGCCGGTGGCCGGCGCGTCGTGGCCATTGGCGGCTCGGACGCCCATGCCCTGAACATGAGTATGGGACCTGTCCACCGCACCATCTTTCCGTACCTATTTCATTTCCGTACGGTCAACACGCACGTATTCATTCCTGAGCCGCTGACAGGCGACCTGCCTACCGATAAAAAGATGATCTACGAGGCCCTCGCTGCCGGACACTGCTTCGTCGGTTATGACCTGCCCGGCTCAACGCGCGGATTCATCTTCAAGGCCCGGGGGCTCGAGGGGACCACCATTATGGGTGACGAGATCCGGGTTAAAGGAGGTGTCACTCTTCAGGCTCACCTCCCCAAGCCCGCCGAGATCCGCCTGATCAAGGATGGGAAGATCATCCGCATCTGGAAGGATTCCCAGGCCGCCGCTTACAGTGTTACCGAGCCTGGCGTCTACCGCGTCGAAGTCTGGAAGAATTACCTGGGGATCAAACGCGGCTGGGTGTTCAGCAATCCGATCTATGTCAGGTAGGAGTTTAAACACAATCCCCAAATTTCGGGGACTGGCGGGCACAAGTACACGAAGATGTAAACCCAAAGGAAAAATACTTTGTGACCGGCGTGTCCGTGGTGTTTAAAAGAATTATGTCCGCCTTTCCCTATAAGCGCATGGTCGTGGTCGGTGTGACCGGCTCCGGCAAATCCACACTGGCTGAGAAACTTGCTCAGCGCTTCGACCTGGACTTTATCGAGCTGGATGCCCTGCACTGGGAGCCTCACTGGCAGGAGGCGCCGCTGGAGGTCTTCCGTGCCCGCGTGCTGGAGGCCGTGCAGGCAGAGAAATGGATCGTAGCCGGCAATTACCGCGCCGTGCGTGACCTGACCTGGCCCAAAGCGGAAGCGGTCATCTGGCTCGATTACCCGCTCTGGATTGTGTTCTGGCAGCTGACGCGGCGATCCCTCAGGCGCTGGTGGACGCGTGAGCTGTTATGGGGTACGAATTACGAACCCTTCTGGGTTCATTTGAAGTTATGGTCCAGTGAGTCCCTCTATAACTGGCTTTTTCAAACCTACTGGCGAAGGAAGAAGGAATATGCTGCACTGGTTTCCCAACCGCAGCATCTCCATTTGACATTGATCCGGTTCAAGCATCCGAAGGAAACCGAGGCGTGGCTCTCCAAACTGTAGCCATTCCCTAATCCTACCGAGGACAGAATTATGAATATCGAATTCAGGAAGTTAACCGAGCCGACAACCGAAACTGCAGAAGCATTTGAGAGGTGGGAAAACGATCCTGCCCTGATCCCATTCATCCGTCCAAACAGGGATCTGGCAGCATTGGATGGGCGCGAAACCGTCACGATCAAAGACCTGCAGGAGAGGCTTGAACACAATCAAATCTTTTTGATCTATTTGGACCGACAATTAATTGGTTCGATGGATTACCAGATCGATCCCCGGCATCTTTACAAAAAAGAGCCTGGCACCG
>DATAKV010000565.1:0-3276 GCA_036261375.1 Anaerolineales bacterium | reverse complement strand
CGAAATACACCACAACCACAAGCAGAGGAAGGAAGATGGGGATCATTCCTGTCAGGGGACCAAGTCTTATCACTCCGGTAAAGAAATTAAGAAAGCCCTGAGCGATCAACGCCCAGCCCAGCCAGGCTGGAAACACGCGTTCCCTGACTGTGAGCCAGCCTGTGATGAGCGCGCCCAGCATGCCTGCAACGGCGCTGGTCAGGCTCAGGCTTCCTTCAAAGCCGGAAGGCACCAGATTAAAACGAAAGAGCAGGGCGATCAGCGAAGCAAGGATGAGCAGGCCGATGCCTGCCATCCCGATCGTCCCTGTCGGTTGAGCGGAATTCACGGCCGGGATGCCCACGATGAATAGCAGGATACCGGCAATGACAAAAAACCCGGTGGCTTGCGGACCGATGAGCGAGAGACTTTGGGGGCCAAAATTCCCAAGCAGAAAACACACTGCGCTCGCCATTAGAGCCAGACCTTGGAGTCGTCGTATATTCATATTGATCTCCTCTTGTTTCTTACCTAACGTTAAAGTGTCACCGTTGGACATCTGCCAATCGGCGCGCCAGTGGATGGTCCCCTGTGGTCTTCCCGGGCGGGATGCGCCTATCTTGACTTACAGACTGGTTCGAGAAGCTGAAGCAACCAGGACCAACTGTTTTTCCACCCGGTAGATAGTTTTACTATAAGCTTTTAGCAGGACAACTTCAATATTAGGAATGTTTTCACAAGCACTGGCAGTCGCGCCAGTCTTCTCTGTATAGCCGATCACCGGCCCGGCCACAAGGCTGGGCTGTCTTTTTGTTGTAAAATCAAATCCGCTTGAACCAATAAGGAGATATTGACGTGAAACGTACTTCGATCTTCAGCCTGCTGTTCTTGATCACCCTGATCGTCACTGCCTGTGGACCGCGCGTGCCGGAGGCTGCACCGACCGTCAACCCGGTGGATCTGCAGAGCACCGTCGCCGCGGCCGCTTTCACAGTGATCGCCGAGACCCAGGCCGCTATCCCGACGGCCACGCCGCCCCCGCCAACCGCAACGTTTACCTATACCCCCCGTCCAACCTTGACTTTACTGCCACTGCCCTCCTCCGAAGGGACACTCACGCCCATTCCCGGTGGAAATGCCGCAAGCGATGATCCATGTCTAACCAAAGTCCTGCCGCCAACCCTGCAGGGGGAGCCGATCCGCATCCGGGTCGACAATTCGACGAGGGCCACGGTTTCGCTCTCCGTCTATCTCAACCAGGCCGGGCCTAATAGTGAATGCGGCTATCGCAGCTACACTCTCGCTCCCGGGGAATATGTTGTTATCAACAACCTGGTGGCAGCCTGTTATACCCTCTGGGCCTGGAACCCGGACCCGGACGAGTATTTCATCGCGACCAACGGGACAAGCTGCCTCGATGCATCCAATTCATGGGTGTTCGATATTTCCACCAGCACTATCAGGCTGAATCGCTAGACTCCGGTTTCTGCACAGGTCCTTCTGTTACAGACAGGACGCCGTGAGACCGGAATCGACGGCCGGCTCGTTCCAGAAGGACAGGGCCATTGCTACAGCGCAGCGGGAGGAGCGCGTCACCCAGTGTCCATGCCCTGGGAACGCATGGAAATAAGATTGAGGTAGATAGTGGCTGATCCTCTGTCCCCATTCCGGGGGCGTGATGGGATCATGGTCCCCGGCCAGCACCAGGACTGGCAGGTCACTCGCGACAGGCAGGTTCTCAGACGGATCGGGCGCGGCCGCCGTCCATTCTCGGCAGACCGCGAAGAGGGGTTGGACACTTGCGCTGTAATAGGCAGCGATCTGCGAGCGGACGCCCTGTGCGGCGATAAACGCCTCCTCCGCTGTACCGAACGGAAACTCCTCCGCACATTGCACGGCCATCTGCATCCCCAGCGCGCTGGATGTCTCGAAATACAGGGCCAGGCGCTCCCGCAGAATGGCGTACTCTCCATCCCGGATATCGTAGATCATCTCGGGCATGGAGGCGGTGACGGCCGGGTTATACAATCCCACGAACAGCACATCGATCAACAGCCCGCCGTCCAGGCTCACGGCCTGTTCAGCGCCACCGGCATACAGGGAGACGAGGACAGGATAGGCATCGAGCTGGTCGACCAGCCCGTAAAAGACCGTCTGCAGGTCCGGGTAGGCGGTATTGCAGTCCGGCGCGGAGGCGCAGCGCTCGAAGAAGACATCGAAGGCCCGTTCCGCATTCGGCGCAAGAGACGTATACAGGTTGACTTCCAATGGATAAGCCGAGTCGAGCACGGCGCTGCGCACGGCGGCCGGGTGATCCCGCATCAGGGTTAGCGCCAGGCGCGTGCCGTATGAAACGGCATACAGGTTGAGCGTTTCATAGCCCAGCGCCAGCCGCAGGTCGTTCAGATCGGCGGCGCTTGCTGCACTGTGATAAGCAGAGAGATCCACACCCTGCGCCATCAGCCGCTCGCGGCAGCGCCGGAAGGCCTCCTGGATCGCAGCCTGGCCCTCCTCATCCGAAAGGCTGCCTGAGAGCAGCAGGGACGTGATCGATTCACGCTCGGGGCAGTCCAGGCGAGGGATGGAGGATCCTGTGCCGCGCTGGTCGAAGAAGATCAGGTCGCGCCGGGCCAGGACAGCATCCAGCCCGCGTCCCAGAACGTAATCGGCAACCGCCAGGGACGATGACCCGGGCCCGCCGGCCAGGTGAACGACCGGGTCCAATGCCGGGAACCCGGCATGACTGCGAAAGACCGCGACATGCAGGCGGATCATGGGACTGCCGGCCCGCGCTCGGTTCTCCGGCACAAAGAGATACCCGCACTCGGGCTGATAGCCGGAGGGACCGGCGAATGCACACGGCGCGGGCTCGAAGATGGGCTGATAGGAGAATGTAGGGGCAGGGCTTGGTGCAACGCCAGGCGAGGGGATTGCGGGAGCTGTCTCCTGCGTGGGGGGGACAGGCGGGGTCGGCGTACTGGAAGGCAGGTTGCAGGCGAAGATAGCCAGGGAGACGACGAGCAGCACCCCATAACGTCTGTATATTTGCATGTACGAAAGACGAACCTGCCTGCGAAGTTGTTCCTTAGGATGCCCATGACGTTCCAGGGCTCGCCGTGTATGTCATGGCTTCGACCTGACTATCTTCAACTCTCAGACTTCGTAAGTCTCGCCCCGAACCTGGAGAGGAGCAAACGGTGACTGGAAATATAAAAATAAATGTACTTATACGGGCACCTTCCGCATAGGACCTCAAATGATGGGTTTATATGGATCCAATCCGTATACACCCTAGTT
>DATAKV010000555.1:0-1571 GCA_036261375.1 Anaerolineales bacterium | reverse complement strand
CGCCGCTCTCATCCACCCAGGCATTGACCTCCGGGTTGCTCTTCTTCAACGCGTCCGCCATCCCGTTCAGGATGAATTTGATGCGCTGGCGCTCAGGCAGCAGCTTGAGCGCCACCCCCGCTACCCCCAGCAAGGCGGACTGCTCACGTACGCCGTACTGGAAGGAAGCCTTGCCGATACGCCGCAGCATGCCTCGGCCGCCGCGCCCGTAGAACTCCTCGATCGCCTGGTTCAGCTTGGCGTACTGCGAAGCCTGGATGGAGGGCTCCAGGTTGTTCGGTGGGAAGTTGCCGATGAACCGTTCCAGCCCGCTGGTACGCAGGACGGCGTTCAGGCCGTTGTCACCCATCACTTCCTGGGCCGATGTCAGCGCCTGGCGGACGAGTGAATTGATGATCATTGAATCTTCACGGGTTTGCATGCTGTCTCCTTGGCGATGATTGTCCTTACGATGTGCCAGGCACTCGATACGTATATACCGGATATTCCTCCCCTGTACGCAGAAACCCCATCTTGGTGTACAGACTCAACGAAACGTTATTATCGCTCTGTGTGTTGACGCTTAGCCGCACCGTCCCCATCCGTGATAAATGCTGAAAGAGGTTGCTCAAAAGGGCCCGCCCTACGCCGCGTCCCTGCAGGGATGGATGGACGGCCAGCCGCGCCAGGTGAGCGCGCTGTCCATGACCGGTGGTCAGCTGGTACCCCACAATTCCCTCGGCACTTTCAGCAACAGTGGCGTAAAGTGCCTGGGCAAAGGCCCGCCGCAGTGTGTCGGACGAATTGTGCCAGAGCGGATCAAAGGAGGCATGGTCCGTGAGGGTCACTCCGGGCAAATCCGACTCGCTCATCCTGCGGATCCGGATCCCATCCGCTTCCCTGGATGCCCAGGGCTGCTGCTGCCATTCGAGCATGACGATTTGCTGGTGGTTTATGAATCCGTTTTCGGCCAGAACCTTCTGGAACCAGGGCTGCATGGCGATCGCCGCCACCCTTGCGCCGCCCGCACGGGCGATCTCTTCTTTGGCCGAATTCCACAAAAGAATCCAGGCATCCTCCGGCGCCCAGCGTCCCGTATAAACAAACAGCCGCACCCAGGCGATTCCCTCCACTTCGGGGGGACATGCCAGTGCAGCCGTGATCTGCCTGCCTTCCTCCAGGGCCCAATAAAACGGAGCGCCCAGCCATTCGAGCGGCGAGCGCCAGTCCAGGTGACGGTGGAGACGGGTCTCAAAAAAGATCAGGTTCGATAATTGCTGGTGGTCATTGAGATCCGCCGTGCGAACCAGGGAGTTGATCACGGATTATCCAGCCTACTCCTTGCAACAAGTGGTACTAACGTAAACCAATCCGCATCAGGAATTTCATGAATCGCTGGGTCAGGGTCGGCTTCTCGACGAGACGAAGCGAATCGAACACATCCATTTGTGAGTCGAGGACTTTTAGGTGCTTGAGGTTGATGTTTGCTGCGGCCTTGCGGACAATGGAGTGCATGTCCCCTTCCCCGGCCTCTTCGAAGAGGGACGCCGCCCGGTCATACTCGGCGAGCGCCTCCTTCCACTTTTTGAGTC
>DATAKV010000528.1:0-11173 GCA_036261375.1 Anaerolineales bacterium | reverse complement strand
CGACCTGACCGAGATCGATGTGGTCGAACTTTCGGAGGGCGACCCGGTGGCCATCCGTCTGGATGCCCTGCCCGAGGTCGAGCTGACCGGCAGCGTGCTCTCCATCGGCCAGACTTTTGCCGAGAGCCAGGGCGATGTCGTCTACGAAGTCACCCTGCTGCTCGACGATACCCATCCCGCCCTCCGCTGGGGCATGACCGCCGCTGTCTCGTTCGAATAAAAAACAACAGCGCAATGACAGTGTAAATCATTGAACTGTCCACTGTGAGGCTCTTATGTCTTTGTTTGGTAAACCCACGAATGGAAGCGAAAACGGCAGCGACGCCATTATCGATCTGCGCGATGTCAATAAATTTTACAAGACCGCCGTTGGCGACTACCATGCCCTCAAAACCGTGGATCTGCAGATCCAGGCCGGCGAATTCGTCAGCATCATCGGCAAGTCGGGCAGCGGCAAGTCGACCCTGCTCAATATGATCACTGGCATCGACCGGCCCACCTCCGGCGAAGTGTTCGTGAACGGCACGGGAGTCCATGCCCTGAACGAGAATCGTATGGCGCGCTGGCGCGGGAAAAATCTGGGCATCGTCTTCCAGTTCTTCCAGCTGCTGCCCACCATTTCGGTCATCGAGAACATCATGCTGCCAATGGACTTCTGCCGCACCTACCCGATGCGTGAGCGGGAAAAGCGGGCGCTGTCTCTTCTCGAGATGGTCGAGCTGGCAGATCATGCCTACAAGCTACCCACGGCTCTCTCCGGCGGACAGCAGCAGCGCGTGGCCATTGCCCGCGCCCTTGCCAACGATCCGCCCGTCGTCATTGCCGACGAGCCGACCGGCAACCTCGACTCGAAAACGGCCGACAGTGTGTTCGAGCTGTTCACGAACCTGGTGGCGCAGGGCAAGACGATCATCATCGTCACCCACGACAGTGCGCTTGCCAAGCGCACGCACCGTACCGCCCTGATCGCCGACGGCGAGATCGTCAACGAGTATGTGGCGAAGGCCATGCCCACCCTGTCTCAGGAACAGCTGCTGCAGGCCACGCGCAATGCGGAGCACCTGGCCTTCGAGCCGGGCGCCATGATCCTGACCGAGGGCACAAACACGGACCGGTTCTACATTGTCTCCAAAGGGACAGTGGAAGTCGTCCTGCCGCGCCAGAACCAGTCCGATGTCATCGCCGTCCAGCTTGGTCCGGGAAAGTACTTCGGCGAGATCGCCTTCTTCCACCACAAGAAACACAATGCATCGGTTCGCGCCTCCGAGCATGAGGCGGTGGAAGTCCTCAGCCTGAGTTACGATCAGCTTAAGGAGCTGCTGGACCAGTCTGAGGTCACACGCGAAACGCTGCACCAGTCTGCTCACAGGCATGAAGACCAGAATCTACGCCTGCGCGGAGAGCTGTCATGACCAGCCGCTGGAAGAAGATCTGGGCAGACTTCTGGGGCAACAAGTCCCGTACCTTCCTCACCATCCTGACCATCATGGTCGGTACGTTCGCGGTCGGGTTCAACAGCAACCTCGGCGCCTACATGCTCGAAAGCATGGACGAGGATTATCTCTCCGCCAACCCGGCGGAGGCGACCATCTTCATGTCGCCGTTCGACGAGGATATGGTAAAGGTCGCCCGCGAGATGCCGGGCGTGGACGCGGCAGAAGGTCGCAGTACAGCCGGCGCCCAATTGATACCCACTCAGGGCGAACCCATCTCGATCCAGTTTACGGGGATCGACGATCCAAAGGAGTTAACCCTTAACCAGTTGAAACCGAGGACCGGTGAAGATACCATCCCGGCCTTTTCAGACCGCGAAGTGTTACTGGATGCGTCTGCAGTTTCCCTGGGCTATGAGCTCGGTGACACGCTGACCATCGAACTTGACAATGGCCGGCACCGTGAGCTGACCTTTGCCGGATATATCCATGATGTCACCGGCTTCCCATACAACCTGGCGCAAACGATCAATGCCTATGTCACGCCAGACACGCTGGAGTGGCTCGGAGGCTCGCGCAGGTACAGTGCACTGGCGATCAGCGTCTCGGAAAAGCAGACGGATGCCGAGCATGTCACCGAGGTCGCCCAGGCCGTCGCCGACCGGATGGAACGGGCAGGTGAGCAGATCTACTTTGTCAATGTCTACCAGCCCGGCCATCATTTTGCCTGGAATATTTCCCAGGGTATTTTCTTTGTCCTGAGCGTGCTGGGGTACATGACGGTGCTTCTAAGCGGCTTCCTGATCGTCAACACCATCACGGCCATCATGACCCAGCAGACGCGCCAGATCGGCATCATGAAATCAGTGGGCGGCGGCAATGGACAGGTCTTTGCCATGTACGTGGTTCTGGTGCTTGGTTTTGGGCTTGTGGCGTTATTGATCGCGATTCCTCTGGCGAGCATTGCCGCACAAGCACTCGGCGGCGGCATGGCTGCTTATTTGAATTTCGATCCCCTGCCATTCAAAGCCTATCCGTCGGCTGTCTTCCAGCAGGCTGTTGTAGCCCTGGTGATCCCCCTGCTCGCCGCATTGTGGCCGGTCTACAACAGCGTCCGCATCACGGTACGGGAGGCGATCAGCGATTACGGGATCGGTGGAAATGCAAAGCCGAAGGACAGCGCCGTCAGCAAACGTGCCCTGTTCATCCCGCGCCCGATGCGCCTCTCGCTGCGTAATGCCTTCCGCCGAAAACTCCGTCTCGGCTTGACCTTATTTTCCCTGGTATTGGGCGGCGCGATCTTTATCGGTGTCTACAATCTATGGGCATCCTTCGACCAGGTGATCGAAGACATCCAAGGGTACTTCCTTGCGGATATAAATGTGACCTTCAGCCGCTATTACCGCTATGAGGAGATCGCCTCCATCGCCGAAAGTGTTCCGGGCGTTTCGAGCGTGGAAGGCTGGAGCGAGTACCCGGGCACGCTGATCCGGGACAAGGAGTCGGCAGGGACACAGATCGTATTCATAGCGCCTCCCTCCACATCCACCCTGATCGATCCTGTCATTACCCAGGGCCGCTGGCTGCAAACAGGCGACGAGAATGCCATCGTGATCGGCAATCACCTCCTCAACATATTCCCTGACTTGAAGGTCGGCGACTGGCTGACCATTGAGATCGATGGCAAGGAAACACAGTGGCACATTGTGGGTTTCTATACCATCACCGGCAACGTCAATCCGCCGCTTTTATATGTGAATTATGAGTATCTCAGTCATCTGGTTGGCGCACCGGGACAGGTGTATTCCCTGCGGGTGTTGACGAATGAGCACGATGCAATCACACAGCAGCGGGTCAATGACCAGTTGACTGCTCTCTTTGAAAAGCGCGGCATCCAGGTCGGGTCTACACAGCTGGGCGCCGACTTCATCACCAGCCAGAAAGCGACCACTGACATCCTGGTGTATTTCATGATGGTTATGGCGGTCCTGATCGCAGTCGTCGGCGGACTGGGCCTAATGGGGACGATGAGCATCAACGTGCTGGAGCGCACACGCGAGATCGGTGTGATGCGCGCCATCGGCGCCTCCAATCTGGACATTCAAAGCATCGTCATCGTCGAAGGCCTGGTCATCGGCTTGATCAGCTGGGCGATCAGCATTGTGCTGGCGATACCGATCACCAGTGTATTGACCTTTGGCGTCGGCACGGCGGTCCTGACCGCCCCGATGCCGGCTGTCTACGGGGCAAGCGGGGTGATTGCCTGGCTCATCTTTACCGTGGTTCTCGCCACCATCGCCAGCGCGCTGCCCGCCAGGCGCGCCTCGCGATTGACCGTTCGCGACACTCTGGCATACGAATAACTTTATCCATGAAATAAAAACGGACAGGCTGGCCTGTCCGTTTTTCGATTATCCGGTTTCGAAAGTTATCCTGGAAGATCCACACAGTTTCCCGTGCCCAGGAGCACCGAGTGGTTGCTCCTTGCCACGAGCGCACACATTTGCGTCGCGCCTTCGGGACGGTTGGCGATGCCATACTGGGTAAAAGGCGGATCGCCGTACTGGTTCCAGGTTAACTTCCAGGGCCCCGCCGCCGGCGAACCAGCCTGTTCCGGCGGGACCGAGTTGAAGAACATATGGACGTGCATGCTGTCGTCCAGGTTGAACACCTCATAATCGACAATATAAAGGTAGCTGGCGCCTTCGACCTGAATGTCCGTAATGACGACATATGGACCTTCGGGCGTGGGCGATAGTGTCGGTGATGCGGTTTCGGTGGGTGCAACGGTGGCGCTTGGTGCGCTGGTCTCTGAAGCCAGTACGATCGCCACCGGCTCTTCGGTCGCGGCGGTCGTACTTGTGACAGCGGGCGCGGTGCCGGTGTCGGGCGGGGCCGATCCGATGCCCTGCAGCAGTGCCTTGCCGAGCACAAATCCGCCCGCAAGGCAGGCGATCGCCACGAGACCCGCCCCGATCATCAGCAGGGAGCGGCGAGAGGCGGGAGACCTGCTGGCGGGTTCGCTTACAGCCGATGTGGGAACAGGAATCGGGACAGGCACGGGCTGCGGTCCTGTTTTTCTGACAGCCGTCGAGTTTGCATCCATCGGCGAAGCAATGGTATGAGCTTCCTGCACCTCGACCGGGCTGACCGTTGTGTGCTGGCCGGTCGTCGTCCCTGCCCGCCGCAGGTCCGCAGACAGCTCAGCAGCCGATTGATAACGGTCGTTTCGATCCTTGGCAAGCAGGCGCTCCAGGATGCGCACCATCTCGGCCGGGATATCCTGGCGAAAGCCGCGCACATTCGGGATGGGATCGTTGAGGTGCATCATCATCAGCGTCATGGCCGAATCCGCCACGAACGGCGGGCGGCCGCTCAGCATTTCGTACAGAGTGACACCCAGCGAATACAGGTCCGAGCGGTGATCGGCGACTTCGCCGCGGATCAGCTCAGGCGACATGTAGCGGGCCGTCCCCACCACCGCGCCGGTGGAGGTGTGGCTGTCGCCGCCCAGAATTTTGACGATCCCAAAATCCATCAGGATCGCCTGGCCCTGCACGTCGAGCATGATGTTGGCGGGCTTGATGTCGCGATGGACCATGCCGCGCTGGTGGGCATAACCGACCGCATCGGCGATGTTCGCTGTAAACTTGACGGCCTCTTCGATCGAAAGCTGCCGTCCGGCATCAACCAGCCTTTTCAGGCGGTCCTGGAGTGTTTCCCCCGGAAGGAACTCCAGCACCATGTAATACACGCCGTTATCATTGTTGAAATCGTACACCTGCACAATGTTGGGATGGCGCAGGCTCGCCACAGCAGACGCTTCACTCTCGAAGCGCTGGACGAACATTGGATCTGTCGAAAGATGGGAATGGATAAGCTTGATCGCAACAACCCGCTTCAAATTTGGATCGGTCGCTTTGTAGACCGCCGACATGCCTCCCTGTCCGAGCAGTGCATCGATTCTGTAACGTCCACTCAAAGTCCGCCCAATCCAGGTTGGTTGTTGATCCATGCTCTCTCCTCTGACACGATGAACGATCACACTGCGAATGAACTGGAGTGATTATACCTAAATTGACAAATAAAAAGAGACCGGTTCGCCACCGGCCTCTGTGCATTGGGTATGATCCGATCTATCCCTGCCCGGCTTCGATGATGTACTTTGCCAGGACGAAATCCCAGCCGGTATCGTAGCCGGCGCGACGGGTACGGGCATCTTCACCGAGCGTCTCCCAGCCCACGTGGACGAGCTCCACCAGGGTTCCGCCGGGTATCTCGTTGAAGGTGACTGTGACCTCCTGTCCGGTATCCGGTTCACGTCCGGGATACCAGTGGAAGCGCACCTTGTGGAAAGGCTCCCACGTCAGCACCCTGCCCCATTCCGACTTGCTGCCATCCTTCAGCACCTCGACGATCCGGCCGCCCACCCAGCCTTCGAAAAAACAGGTCTCCGCCTGTTGTTCTCCCACCGAATGCGTCTGCATGGGCCACCACCTGCCCATGCCCTCGGTAAAGAGGCGGAACGCTGCTTCGACCGGGATGGCCACCTTCAATTGTTTGCGTACGGGCTCGATCCGCACTTCCTGTCCATAGAGATCTGCATACATGGTTTCTCCTTTTGGCGATTGTCCTGTCTTACGAGGGGCACAAAAAATTATTCCTTCTTTTCGACACCGGCCTGTACCATCCTTTCTGCTTCATCTCCGAAAGCCCGCAAAACGTCATCCCACAAGCTTTCCACATAGCCGCGCAGCTCCGACAGGCCAACCGGATTGAGATGGTAGATCCGCTGCTGGCCGCGCTTCTCCACACGAACCAGGCGTGCCTCTCGCAGGATCTTCAAATGTTGCGAAACCGCCGGCTGGCTGATAGGGACGATCGAGATCAGCTCGGTCACCGAACAGGGGCTCTGGCGGATGCGCTCGAAGAGTTTTCGGCGAGTGGGCTCTCCCAATGCTTCCAGCTGAAGTGCATTATTCATCATATATAAGTATAAACTTATATATCTTGTTTGTCAATATCCAGATAGGAAGAACGCAAAAAGCCTCTTACTCAATGGCCACGATATGCTCAGTAGATTCGATTATTTCTGCTGCTACTTTTCCCGAGGAGAGCTCGCGCAGTTCATTTTGAAACTTGTCAAATGACTCAACGGGGAACTGCAGGGTCATCGTGATATCTGCCGCAAAGTCCTCCCCCAGCACTTCGCCGTGATTGCGCTTCACCACCAGGCGGACCCTTTCGAGCAGATTGTATGGGATGGCCGCCATCGCCACATGGACCGGGACGCGCCGCCCCCGCCCCACCGCCTGAGCCACCAACTGTGTGGACTCGGTGTATGCCTTGACCAGTCCGCCCGTTCCCAGCAATGTCCCGCCAAAATAGCGTGTGATCACCACTGCCACATCCCCGAGCCCGCTGCCGCGCAGGACCGTCAGCGCCGGCCTCCCGGCTGTTCCGGACGGCTCGCCGTCATCGGAGAAATATTCCGTGACCGTATTTCCGCCGCCGATGATATAGGCCGGGACGTTATGGCTGGCATCCGCAAATTCCTTTTTGATGCGGGCAATGAACGCACGCGCTTCCTCCACATTTGCCACCGGACCCAGTGTAGCAATGAATCGCGAATTGACCGCTCCGTGCTCCCGCCGGATCTCCTGCAGTGGAATGGTATATGCTGTCACGTTTCTATTTTATCAAGTTCCAAACTATCCAACCGGACAGGCAAAGAACTCCACCAGAGATAGTTGCGGCGAGCCGCAGAGGGCTGTATGATGGAAACACAATCTACAAAGGAACTACCAATGAAACGCACCCTCTTTCCCTTCCTGTTTGTACTCTTCTTCCTCCCTTCGCTTGCCTGTGCGACCATCAACGCCACAGCGGTGACAGGCTCAGGAGAGATCGTCACCCGGACCATCGACGTCAGCCGCTTCGACGTGGTCACGCTGGCCGCCAGCGGCGATGTCTACATCGAACAGGGACAGGCCGAATCCCTGATTATCGAGGCAGATGACAACATTCTGCCCCTGCTGAGAAACCGGGTGATCGGCGGCGAGCTCATCCTTGACACGCGGCCGAATCAAAGCCTGACTCCCTCTCAGCCGATCATCTACCGGCTGACGGTCAAGGATCTGAGCAGACTCACGCTGAACGGCTCCGGGAACTTCTTCATCGAACCTCTGGAAACGAAAAAGATCGAGATCGCCCTGGGCGGCTCCGGGAACATCACCTTCGAGGATCTCACCGCGGAGAAGGTATTCATCGACCTGAAAGGCTCGGGAAATATCGACATCGAAGAGCTGGCTGCCGATCAGATCGAGACAACGATGCCGGGGTCGGGTGACATCACCCTGAACGGCAAAGCCGAGATCCAAGATGTCTCCATCAGCGGATCGGGCAACTACCGGGCTGCCGACCTGGAAACATCCCGGGCAGAGATCAAGATCCCGGGGTCGGCCGATGTGTTCGTATGGGTACTGGACGAGCTGTACACCGACGTGGGCGGCAGCGGCGAGATCCACTATTATGGCTCTCCCACCCTTCACGCCAGCGGATTGGGCTCGGGCAACCTGTCTCCCCTGGGTGACAAGTAACCCGGCCTCCAACAACAAAGCGTCTGAGACTGCCTGCCTCAGACGCTTTCCTTTAAGGACAGTCGGTTCCTTACTTACCGTACAAACCGTATAAGACTCTGCCCATATACTGGATCGCCATTTTGCGAGGCATGAGATAGCGCATGACAAAGCTGGCCAGGCGGTTCATCCGCCCGGGGATGATATAAGGCTGTTTCCCCAGCGCCTCGAGCGCCTCCGCGACACATTGGTCCGGCGGCATCGACCGGTCTGCGAGGCCGCCCGTCCTTTTCGACTGGCTGGCCAGGTAGTTCGGCGTGCTCACCGCCCCCGAGATGCAGACCAGGACGTCCACATTACGCGCCCGCCACTCCTCCCACAGGCTTTCGGCAAGGACAATATTGAATGCCTTGGTCGCGGCATACGTGGAGATATACGGCGAGCCCTGGAACGCGCTCAACGAAGCCATCAACAAGACACCGCCGCGTCCCCGGCCGTGGAAGCGCTGCGACAGCAGGTAGACCAGTTTCAACGGCGAATGGATGTTGGTGTGCACTTCCCGCAGATGCTCATCCATCGAACGATCCAAAAACGGACCGACCGCCGAGTAGGCCGCATTGTAGACCAGCAGGCCGAGATCGATGTCCATCGTCTTCTGGACGATCTGCTCGGCCGCATCCGGCGCGGACAGGTCGAGGGCCAGCAGCTTGGTACGGATCCCATATTTTGCCGTGAGCCGGGTGGCCAGGGATTGGAGTAATTCCCTGCGGCGGGCAACCAGGACCAGGTTCAGGCCGCGGCTCGCCAGCTGGCAGGCGTACTCCGCACCCAGCCCCTCGGAAGCGCCGGCGACGACCGCCCAGCTCCCATAACGTTCGGCAAATTTCATTTCGATGGTTTCCTCTCGAACGGATGCTCCTTCCACAGGCGGAAGGTCAGGAAGAACGGGATCAACAGCCAGGGCAGGTTCAGCCCCAGGACCAGCGGCAGGTGCGGGGTCGCGTACGGACCCGCTACCTCCTCCATCAGGATCACACTGACACCCATGAACATCATCCCGGAATAAAAGAAGGCCGGGATGCGGATCCAGTCACGGCCCTTGATAAAGGCATAGATCGCAAAGGCGTAGAAGGGACCGTAGAACAGCGAGTCCATCCAGATGGTCATTTTCCACCACGGCGGGCGGGCCATGAGCAGCGGGTCGAACGATTCGCCGTACCAGTGGATCAACTTGATGAACGGTTCCGGCGGCCAGGGAGGCGGCTCGTAGTTGTAAGCGTCCGGGATGAAGAGCTGCTCGATGTCCACGATGTAGGTGATGAAGAAGAAATTGACCAGGAAGAAGCCGACAAAGATCCAATCCACTTTGCGCTGCGAAAACGGGAGGGTGTTGGGTTCCATGGCTACCTCTAAAATGTCGTGGGGACGAACAGCAACAGATAATTGCGCCGATTATATCCAGCGGAGTTTGTTTAAGCGTTTCAGAACGGTCTCAATCCTATTCGGGCACACAGCCTGTATAATTCCGGCACCTTTTTGTAGAACTTTTCTCACAGACACTCGGCACCGTCATTGCGAGCCCGAGCGATAGCGAGTGGCGAAGCAATCTCGTAAATACTTAATAGTATGCATACGGCAGGCGAGATTGTGTCGTCGGGCTAACGCCCTCCGCGCAATGACGGAGTAGTATTGGGAAAAATTGTAAAAAGTTTTTTACAGATGCCTATGACCTTCCTGACCAAATTCCAATCCCGCCTGCCCCCTGCTTTAAGAAAGCAGTTCCTGCAGTTAAAGACCCCGTTCGCCATCCAGGAGTACCTGGACGGCATGCCGTACATCGGCGAGGAGCGCGACCGCTCGCCGTTGAACGTGATGCTCGACGGCCAGTGTCACTGCCTGGACGGCGGGTTCCTGGCCGCGCTTGCGCTGTGGCAGATCGGCTTCAAGCCGCTGCTGATCGACATCGTCCCCGACCCCGGCAAGGACGACGATCACGTGCTGGCCCTCTTCCAGATCGACGGCCGCTGGGGTGCGATAGCCAAGTCGAACTATATCAACCTGGGTTTTAGAGAGCCGGTCTACAAAAACCTGCGCGAGCTGGTGATGACCTACTTCGAACATTATGTCAGCATCCGCCAGGAAAAGGCCCTGCGCGGCTACACACGCCCGCTGGACGCCTCGCGCTACACTCATCTACATTGGGCCTGGGATGAAGAAGGGGCGAACAGGCTTTATCACCGCCATTTCTACGGCCGCCCGTCCATTCCGTTGATCACCGGGCAGATGGCCAGGCGCCTCAACCCGGTCAGCGACCGTGCCTACGCGGCGGAGGTCCTGCACACGGATCTGAATGAATCGTTCGGAAATCGAAAAGATTAAGTCTATGCTGCGCGCTCTGTGGATTCAAGCGTTTCGGGGGAGATCCACCGCAGAAAGAATACCAGCAGTAGGATGCTGGCGATCCCGCCGATGGCAAACATCGTCCGGATGCCCCACAGCTCTGCGATGAAACCGGCGAGCAGCGCGCCAATCGGACCGATCCCCCAGCTGACGAAGCGGCTGGCGCTGTAGACGCGTCCCAGCAGGTTACCGGGCACGAGCTTCTGGCGGATCGATGCCACGAGGATCACCCACACCGATGCCCCCATGCCGGCGAAGAAGGCCGCGGTCCCAACGGCGATCGGGTTCGTCGTCAGCGCAGGGATGCCGACCAGCAGGATCGTCCCAACAAAGTCCAGGGCCAGGGCATTGCGCGTTCCGAGGCTTTTCTGCAGGCGCTCGCATAGCGCAGAGCCGAGCAGGCCGCCGCCAGCCATCGCGGTCAGAAAGATCCCGTATTCGAACTCGCTCAGGTTCATCGGTCCGGGCCGGACGGCATACAGGACGATCAGCGCGCCCCAGCCTGACCAGAACAGATTCATCGAAGCGGTAAACAGCGTCAGCTCGCGGATGAGGCGGTCGTTCCACAGGAAGCGCAGTCCCTCGGTGATGTGGCTCCAGCCGGTTTTTTCGGCAGGTGAATCGTTCCTGGCAGGTACCCGGAATGCGCCGCGCATCATGAGCAGCGCAGCGCCTGCCGTCAGGTACATCAGCGTGCTGGAGCCCGTCGCGATGGCGAAGCCCAGACCCGCCAGGTATCCGGCCAGCGGCGGACCTATGAAT
>DATAKV010000524.1:0-1894 GCA_036261375.1 Anaerolineales bacterium | reverse complement strand
GTTCATCACAAACAGGATGCGCTCCCGTTCGATCCCAAGCGTCTGTGAAAGGTCCAGAAAGAGACGGCAATTCTTGATCGACGGTATATCCTGGGTGCTGACAAGGACGACCAGGTCACTGACATCGATGGCCGCGAGAGTCACATCGGTCAGCATCGAGGCCGCATCGACCACGATATAGGAGTAGATCTGTTTGAGATATTCCAGGACCCTGGCGAACTGGCCGCTGGAAACTTTTTCCGCATATTCGGGCCGGGGCGGAGCGGCCAGGATGTGCAGCCCTGATGCAGCGTGCTTGAGCATCACTTCATCCACGATCTCCGGATCCAGTTCCTCCGCCCGGGGAGCCAGGTCGACGATCGTGTTCTTTCCCTGCTCGTTGACGAAAACTGCTACATCGCCAAACTGCAGGTTTCCATCGACGAGCGCAACGCGAGTATCTTCATTATGCAGAGTCAGCGCAAGATTGACTGCGATCGTTGTGCAGCCGCTGCCGCCTTTAGGACTGTAGACCGTCACGATCTTTCCCTTGGGCGCGCTGTAGACCGGCATGAGGCCGATGTTTCCGGCAGTCGGAAGCGGCTGGACCTGAACGTTTTTCGCACGCTCGGTCTGAGCCATTGCCCCCGCCCGCCGGATCGCAGAGATCAATTCATCGCCCATCGGCGGCTTCGTCAGGAAGTCCCGGGCGCCTGCCAGCATCGCTTTGCGCATGTAGTTCTGGTCACTCTGGACGGAGAGGATCACAACCTGAATGGCAGGCTGCTGGGCGTGGATCGCCTCAGTAGCAGTAATGCCGTCCATGTCCGGCATGTTGATATCCATCAGAACCACATCAGGATTTAGCTCCTGTGTGATCTGAATGGCTTCCCTACCGGTACGGGCCAGACCCACTACGTCCACATCCGATTCAAATTGTAGAAGCTTCCGGACATTTTCCCTTGTTTCGGAAACATCATCCACAATGACAACTCTAATTTTATCGCCGGCAGGCATACTCGACAGGACCTCTATTCCTAAAAATGAGCCATACTATTGTTGAGGCTGGACCGTGATGATATCGTTCGGCAGCAACGGCGGGGTCAGCACATCAATTCGAGGCTGGGAAGCGTACGGCAGCTTGGACGGCAGAGAAATATTGTACTGGGTCAACAAGCTGGACAGCGTCGCCGATTCAGCTGCGAAGCGGGACGTATCGTTCGGGTTGCGCAGGGTCATGCTCAGCTGGGCACCGCTGTAGACAAAGTAATTGAGGGAGATCGAATCCTGAGGGGTGACCATCAGTGTGATAAGGTCTGGCGATCCCTGCTGCTGAGCCTGGGCAGGAGAAGGTGTGGCGTTTGGATCGGGGGCAACCGTCTGGAGGGCGAAATTCCCGAGCTTCATGACGACCACATCCTGCAGGATCATCTGGCAGACGAGCCGCGGCCGCTGGTTTTCGGAGGGGACGGCATAGAACGGCTGCTGCAGTGTCGGGTCAAGCTCGATACGGCCCTGTCGAGAGGGCAATTCGCCTGTGGTGGCAGCCACCGACAACACCGGCAGCGATCCTTCAAGAAAGCCCGTACCGGTCAGGACAGATGTGTAATTGGGAAGAGTGGCCTGGAAAGCGGGATCCACGTCGACGAAAAGCATACAGGCGTTGACGTTGACATGAGCACCGTCATTGACTGCATATCCACCCAGGGCAAGGCGATTTGTCGGAATGGCGACGGCAACCATACCGGTCGGGATCTGTACGGCCCAGGACGGACCGGAAAGTTCGACGGGGCCGGAGCCGACCATGGACGAGGTGATCAACGTTCCCTGATCCAGGCTGAGGCGGGCGGTCTGCCCGACCAATGCACTTTCTTCACTGGCGGTGAACATGACCTCTGCTACATTTTCCGGCGGA
>DATAKV010000517.1:0-4206 GCA_036261375.1 Anaerolineales bacterium | reverse complement strand
CATCGCCGACATGATCAAGCCGATGAAATATCCGGAGATCTACCCGCCGGAAGACAACAGCTATCACCCGGTCGCTGCGGCGCGAACCATGTTCATTGACCGGGTTGATCGCTCCGTGGCAGAGATGATCGTGGACCGGCTCCATACGTCGACGGCCATGATGTCGGTCGTCCAGCTGCGCGTCCTGGGCGGCGCGATGGCTCGTATCCCGGTGGAAGAGACCGCCTTTGCTCACCGCAGGTCAAAGATCATGGCCAATATCGCCGCCCTCTACAACCAACCGGATGAAAAGGATCTTCATGAAACCTGGGTCGCCGATTTTGCCACAGCGTTGAAACAGAGCGACAGCGGCGCCTACGTAAACTTCCTCGGCAACGAAGGCGTGGACCGCGTCCACGCCGCCTATCCAGGATCCACCTGGGACCGGCTCGTGGCGATCAAGACGCTCTACGATCCAACCAACCTGTTCCGTCTCAACCAGAACATTCCGCCGATCAACGGTGGCTAGATGGCTGACGTACGCCTTCAGCCCTGGTCGGAAGAGGACCTCCCGCTCCTCCGGATGCTCCTGGGTGATGCGCGAATGATGGCTCACCTGGGAGGTCCGGAGAGTGAGGAACAGATCGTCCGCCGGCACCAGCGCTATTTGCACCTCCCGGATCACGGGACCGACCGCATGTTCAAGATCCTGTGGGGTCCCGGATCCGAGGCGGTGGGCAGTGTAGGCTACTGGCGCAAGGTCTGGCGCGACCGGGCCGTGTATGAAACGGGCTGGCTGGTCCTGCCAGACTACCAGAGACACGGTATCGCTACAAAAGCCGCCAAGGCTGCGATCGATCTCGCACGGCAGGATGGCAAATACCGGTATATCCATGCTTTTCCGTCCGTGGAAAATGCCGCCTCGAATGCGATCTGCCGCAAGCTCGGTTTCACCTGGATCGAAGAAAGCCGGGTGGAGTATCCACCGGGACGTCCCATGACTGTCAACGACTGGAGATTGGATTTACTGAACCCATGAAAACATTTCACGCCGCCTTGGCGAATTCACTGGCCGCCTTCCTGACCAACAACTTCGTCTGGTTTGCCGTCACCTTCTGGGTCTATCTCGAGACCCGCTCGGTGATCGCAACATCCGTCATGGCAGGAATATTTACCATAACCATCGCATTCTCGGGCTTTTTTCTCGGCTCGCTGGTTGACCGATATCCGAAAAAGCAGGTCATGCTGCTCTCCAGTGCGATGTCCCTTGTCCTCTATGTTCTGGCGGCCATAATCTTCATCGGCACCCCGGTTGAAACCTTCAAGGATGCTTCCAGCGTTCAATTGTGGATTTTCATTGTGTTGACCCTGGTTGGGGCGATTGCCGGGAACCTGCGCGGCATCGCTCTCTCCACACTGGTGACAATCCTCGTTGCCGAGGAGGAACGAGACAAGGCCAATGGACTGGTCGGGACGGCCAACGGCGTCTCCTTCCTTGGCGCATCGATCTTCAGCGGCCTGGCGGTCGGATACCTGGGTATTCCCTGGGTGCTGGGTATCGCCATCGTGATGTCTGTGCTTGTCATGGTTCATCTCTGGACGCTGCACATACCCGACCTTCCCAAAAAGCGCCTCGAGGATATGACTTCTGAAGAGCAGGCGAACATGCACAGCATCGACATCCGGGGCACGATCCGGGTTGTCCAGCTTGTGCCCGGCCTGTTCGGGTTGATCTTTTTCCACACGTTCAATAACTTCCTGGGCGGCATCTTTATGTCCCTGATGGATGCCTACGGCCTGCTTCTGGTCTCCGTGCAGGTCTGGGGGACGCTGTGGGGTGTACTCAGCCTGGGCTTCATCGTCGGCGGGATGGTGGTGGCCAGGTATGGCCTCGGGACGAATCCGCTGCGGACGCTCTTCCTGGCAAATATTGTCATGTGGTCGATCTGTTCCGTTTTCACCCTGCAGGCATCCATTGTCCTGCTGGCGGTGGGAATGTTTGTTTGGCTGTGTCTGATCCCCGCCGTGGAAGCGGCCGAGCAGACGATCCTGCAGAAGGTGGTCTCTCCCGAGCGGCAAGGACGTGTGTTCGGTTTTGCCCAGAGCGTGGAGCAGGCAGCCTCACCTGTCACAGCCTTCCTGATCGGTCCGGTAGCGCAGTTGATCTTCATTCCCTACATGACCACCGGCGCCGGCGTGGACCTTCTCGGCAGCTGGTTTGGGACGGGCACCGACCGCGGCCTTGCCCTCTTGTTCACGGTCGCCGGGCTGATCGGACTTACCGTCACGGTGATTGCGATGCGTTCCCGCTCCTATCGCTCCTTATCCGAAAAATACCTGAATCAGGAACTCTCCGATGAGAACGCCGCGGAGTTATCCCGGCTGCCAGAGCTTGAAAAAAGTTAAAAAGGAGAGCAAGCGGCGATGACCCGGAGGAGGCTGTGAAACAACCATGAACCGGATAAAATAAGGCCTATCCTGGTCAAAAGAGAGCGCGCGGGTATAAACATGAGCACGAAAAAAAAGGTCGATGTAGGCAACGTCTGGTGGTTCTGGTTTTCCACCAATGCCTTTTTTGTCGATAAGCGGCTGCGGCGCATCATGCGCCTGCTGCCGCACGACCCGCGCTGTAAATTTTGTAATACCCCGTTCCAGGGTATCGGCGGGACGATTGCCCGTATTGTCTTTGGCAAGCAGCAGTCCTCTTTAAATCCTCGCTTCTGCAACATGTGTGAAGTGGCTTCGCGCGAGTTTCCAGGCGGCGCCGAAGTAGAAATGTCCATTCTCTTTATCGATATACGCGGTTCCACGGCGCTCTCGGAAAAGTTGAGCACCACCGAGTTCAGGCAGCTGATCCAGCGCTTCTATACCGCAACCACCAGAGCGGTTATCGACGAGGATGGCCTGGTGGAAAAGCTGGCCGGGGATGGACTGGCAGCCTTCTGGGGCGCGGGGTTCGCCGGGCCGGACTATATCCGCCGGACACTGAAAGTGGCCCAAACGCTGGCCAGGGAGATGAAACGGCTGGAGATCCCGGTCGGGATCGGCGTCCATGCAGGGACCGCCTATTTTGGAGCCCTGTCCACCGAGGATGGGCTGACCAATATTGCCGCCACCGGTGAAGAAGTCAACCTGGCGGCACGGCTGGCCTCGAGTGCAGCAGCCGGTGAGATCATCGTCAGCGAGCGGGCACTCCGGGAGGCCGGTATGGATGGCAGCGGATTGGAAGCCCGCAGGCTGGAGCTCAAAGGGATTAGCGAACCGGTCCAGGTCCGCGTTATGACTGGGTAGGGGAATAAAAGGATCGACAGGTCAGGATATAGATGAAAAAATCACAGGATGTCGAAGTGTTTATGGAGAAACTCGAACACCCATTCAAATCGGAAGTGCAGGTCTTGCGGCAATTGATAAGGGGTGTCAACAAGGGGATCGAGGAGGAGATCAAGTGGAACGCGCCTTCGTTCAGCTACCACGGTGAGTATCTGGTCACATTCAACCTCTGGGAGAAGAATCGCATCCACCTTGTGTTCCACAATCCTGAGATCGCCAAAGTCAAGAGTCCTCTGCTGGAAGGAAAATATGACCACAGGAGGATGACTTATTTTACAGGTATAAAGGATATTAATTCGAAGCGGTTTGCCTTCGAGAAGGTACTCAAGGATTTGATCAAGCTGCAGAAAAAGAAAGGGAAAACCAATGAACAGGACAGCCGCAAACGATGAGAGCACCCCCTCTCGGCACATCGACCGCAGGATCGAGGAGCTTGCCGATTGGCGCGGAAAGATGCTTTCCAGGATACGAAGGATCATTCTCAAAGCTGCTCCGGAGCTTACGGAGGAATGGAAATGGGATACGCCGGTCTGGTCCCATAACGGGACTGTGGTTGCCACCGGGGCCTTCCAGGATCACCTGAAGCTCAACTTTTTCAAAGGCGCCCAGCTGGAGGATCCTCACGGGTTGTTCAATGCAGGCCTGGATGCCAAAACCACGCGTGCCATCGACCTGTTCGAAGGAGACAAGGTCGATGAAGGAGCACTCCGCGACCTGGTCCGCGCGGCCGTTACTTTGAATGGGTCGAAAGCGAAACCGGCAAAATCAGCCAGGCGCTAGTTCTCCAAAGGAGGCAATAAATTGAGAAAGCTGTTTGCCTTTAACATGGTCACCCTGGATGGGTTCTTCGAAGGTCCGAACCAGGAAATTGACTGGCACAATGCCGACAACGAGGAG
>DATAKV010000516.1:0-10603 GCA_036261375.1 Anaerolineales bacterium | reverse complement strand
ACCGCCCTGCATCTTCTCACCGATCGCCGACAGGATAGCCGGTATTCGCGAAAGGGTGTCTTTCATAGCGTTGAGGTCGCGCGGCTGGGCCTGGCCGGAGAGGACGCGGTTGACCAGCCGCTCGAGATCGGCCAGCGGCTTGAGCTCGGCGCGCAGGCTGAGGCGCTTCATTCCATCGGCGAAGAAATACTGCACGCCGTTCTGGCGGCGCTCGATGCGCTCCACGCTCAACAGAGGCTGGCTGACCCACTGGTGGATCAGGCGCCGTCCCATGGGCGTGACCGTCAGGTCGAGAGCGCCGAGCAGGGAGCCTTTGCGCTGGCCATGCAGGGTCTCATCCAGCTCGAGGTTGCGGCGCGTGGCAGCATCCAGGGTCATGAACTCGTCGATGCTGTAGGAACGCAGGCCGGTCAGCAGGGTCAGGGAGTCGGGCTGGGTCTCTTTTAGATATTGCAGGATCGCCCCGGCGGCACGCACGGCGAGGCTGTGATGCTTCAAGCCGAAGCCATCCAGCGTGGAGGTGTTGAAGTGGGCCAGCAGGGTCTCGGTGCATTTGCCGGGCTCGAAGCGCCAGGCGGGGTAGGGCGTCTGGTGGGACTGCAGGCCGTCGTTGAGCGTCTGGTGATCCGGGAGGATGATCTCGGCCGGGTGCAGCCTTGTCAGCTCGGCGCGCAGGGCTTCGATCGGCAGCTCGGTGACGGCGAACTCGCCGGTGGTGATATCGGCATAGGCGATGGCTGCCGCCTTCTCGTCCACGAGGATCGAGGCGAGATAATTGTTCGAGTCGCCGGGCAGCAGTCCCGGTTCGGTCACTGTCCCGGGCGTGACGACGCGCACCACTTTGCGCGGGAACAGCCCCTTGACCGGCGTTTCGCCGACCTGTTCGCAGATGGCCACGTGATAGCCCTTCTCGATCAGGCGCGCCAGGTAATTCTCGACGGCATGATAGGGGATGCCCGCCAGCGGGACGCGCACGCCTTTGCCCACCGGGCGGGAGGTCAGGACGATATCGAGCTCGCGGGCTGTGAT
The DNA here is from genome assembly GCA_036261375.1 of Anaerolineales bacterium. Taxonomy (GTDB): domain Bacteria; phylum Chloroflexota; class Anaerolineae; order Anaerolineales; family Villigracilaceae; genus Defluviilinea. Next base: position 9,574 of record DATAKV010000516.1, on the reverse strand, counting down.
CTCTGCGTCTTCGTCGAAGGTTTCGTAAAAATCCCCCAGCCGGAAAAAGAGGATGGTATTGGGATGTTCTTTTTTGATATCCAGGTATTGCTGTCTGCTGGGCGTGACGTCATCGTTGGGCATGGAATGATTCTATTGGGAAGAGGGGAAATGAGCAAGGAGTTGATGAATGCCTGCTATGGGCAAGGTTTTTTCCATCATACCTTTAATCGAACGATGAATGAGTAGAACGTTAATCCGGGAATAGCCCCTATGGTGGAGGCGGTGATGTTGCGGCGGCGGTCGTTTTAGGGCATAATGGCCAGCGGATAACGGCAACACCCACCCCCACTGCAACAAACATCATAACCGAGCAACGCAGCGATTTCCCTTCGTCGTAACAGGCACGACTGCAGGGTCGTACTTCCCATTGAGGGACGTTATTAAGTTTCGTCTCACCCAGGAAAGGAGTTGGCATGTATATCGATCCGAATACCGGAGGAGTTCTCTTTCAGGCGCTGGCAGGCATCTTAGGTGTGTTCTCGGCCGTGCTGCTGGGGTTCTCCCGGCAGATCCGCCAGTGGTTCGCGCGCCTGCGCCGCAATCACCGTGAAGAGGATGAGGGCAACGATTAACAGGATGCCCCTTCATGAAAACGCTCATCCTGGGGTTTGACTCGTTCGATCCAAAGATCTTCGAAGAGCTGGCGGGACGCAACGAGCTGCCGAACTTCGAGAAATTCACCAGGCACGGGGGCTACGCACAACTGGAGGTCTGTTCCCCTCCGCAAACAGAAGTTTCATGGACCAGCATCGCCACGGGCAGCGACCCGGGCGGTCATGGGATCTTCGATTTCGTGCACCGCGACCCGGCCACGTATGTCCCCTATGTGTCCATCCTGCCGACGCGCAAGGGGGCGCTGGGCGAGCAGTTCGTCCCACCCTATACGGCGCGGACGTTCTTCGAGGAGGCCGCCGAGATGGGCTACCCGGCAACGGCACTATGGTGGCCGGCTATGTTCCCGGCCCGGCCTGAGCTGCCGGTCATGACCTTACCCGGATTGGGCACACCCGATATCCGCGGCCAGCTGGGTGTGGGTACGTTGCTGACAACCGAAGACGAGGCGAAGAAAAAGACAATGGTCGTCCGCCTGGTCTCGGAGGGCAAAGGCCGCTACAAGGCCGATCTCCCCGGCCCGCAGACCCAGGGCCGGGATGGACCGCGCACTATAAGCCTGCAGCTCACGCTGGACGTGATCGACGACACACGTGCGAAGGTCCTGTTGGGTGACAGGCAGGTCGAGCTCAAGCTGGGGGAATGGAGCGATATCGTCGAGCTGCGCTTCAAAGCCGGGATGCTGTTCAGCGCGCATGCCATCACGCGCCTGATCCTGACCAGCCTCCATGGTGCGGTCAGGCTGTATGTCCTCCCGCTGCAGATCCACCCGCTGCATTCCACCTGGCAGTATGCCACCTCCAATTCCTTCTCGAAAAAACTGTGGAAGGACGTCGGCCCGTACCTGACCCTGGGCTGGCCGCAGGATACCACCGCCCTGGAGGAAGACTGCATCAGCGACGACCAGTTCATCCGTTTATGTGCCATGATCTTCGACCAGCGCATCCGCATCCTGGGCCACCTGATGGCCAGTTTTCGCGAGGGCGTGCTGGCCAGTATCTTCGACGACCTTGACCGCGTCCAGCACATGTTCTTCCACGACCGGCTGGATATCGTCCATGGCTGGTATAAGCTGCTGGACGAATTCGTAGGCACCGTCAGCGCCCAGGTGGAGGGCTGGAGCGGCAAACACCGCTACCTGATCCTCTCCGACCACGGGTTCAGCGATTTTCGCAAAAAGATCCATCTGAACCGATGGCTTGCCGACAACAAATACCTGTGTATGAAAAACGGCGGCGGTGACCTGAGCGGCGTGGACTGGAGCGCGACAAAGGCCTATGCCGTTGGACTGAACAGCATCTATCTTAACATCAACGGGCGTGAAGGGCAGGGGAGCCTGCAGCCCGAAGAGATCGAGCCAATCCTGGCCGAGCTGCAGACTCGCCTGCTGGATTGGAAGGATGCGGATGACAGCCGCGTCATCCAGAAGGTGCGTCTCAAGCATGAGACCTTTCACGGTCCCTACACCCGCTTCGGCCCGGACCTGGTGGTGGGCTACGCGCCCGGCCACCGCGCCTCGGCCGAGACGGGTCTCGGAAAGGTCCCCAACGCGGCGATCGAGGCGAACACGGACCACTGGGGCGCCGATCACTGCATGGACGCCGACGTGGTCCCCGGCGTGATCTTTGCCAACCGTGACCTGGGCGATTTCGGCTCGCTCTCCTACCGCGACATTCCCTTCCTGGCCATCGGCAAACACCTCGATCAATCGCACATCAAGCCGCCTTCGCAGGCCGCCGGCGAGGGCCAGAAGGATGTGGAGGAGCGCCTGAAGGGATTGGGCTATCTATGATCGGCAACCTTTTCGGTGGAAAAAAGGCAGAAACGGGGTCGAAGCAGCCGGTCATCGTGGTCTCGGGCCTGCCGCGCTCCGGTACGTCGATGATGATGAAGATGCTGGCCGAGGGCGGACTGACCATAGTCACCGATGAGCTGCGCAGCCCAGATGACGATAACCCCAACGGCTATTTCGAGCTTGAGGGCGTCAAGCAGCTGGCCGGCGGCAGAAATGAGTGGCTGGCAGAAGCGGGCGGGAAAGCAGTCAAGGTCATCTCGTCGCTGCTGGAATTTTTGCCTGCTGCCTACACCTATAAAGTCATTTTTATGGAGCGCGAGATCCGGGAAATCCTGGCCTCGCAGCGCAAGATGCTCGAGCACCGCAATGAAGCTACAGTCACGGACGATGCCGCGATCGAGGAACAATTCCGCAAACACCTTGCGGCGGTCAAGCCCTGGCTGGCGCGCCAGCCGAATATGGAAATGCTGCGAATTAGTTATAATGAACTTATGTCGAACCCCGAGCCACCCTGCCGGCGCCTGATCGACTTCACCTGCGCACCGCTCGACCTGGAGCGCATGCTGGGCGTTCCGAATGCGAGGCTGTATAGAAATAGATCTTAAGATTCAGACCCTTAGGATTTTCGTTGTAATACTACATAGATCGCGTATGCCAGCGCCTCAATTAAGATCGACTTTGAATTGCGGGTGAAATCCTAAGGGTCTTTTGGAAATGATATCAAACCACAAGGAGTCACATCGATGTACAAACTGGTATTGGTCCGTCATGGACAGAGCACATGGAACCTGGAGAACCGATTCACCGGCTGGACCGACGTCGGCCTGACCGACCTGGGCCGTAGCGAGGCGCTTGAAGCGGGAAAGCTGCTCAGGGAAGGCGGCTATGTCTTCGACATCGCTTACACCTCCGTGCTGCGCCGCGCCATCCAGACGCTGTGGATCGTGCTGCAGGAAATGGGCCTGGAGTGGATCCCCGAGGTCAAGGCCTGGCAGCTGAACGAGCGTCACTATGGCGCCCTGCAGGGATTGAACAAGGCCGAAACGGCTGAGAAGTTCGGGGAAGCGCAGGTCAAGGCCTGGCGGCGAAGTTACGACATCCCGCCGCCGGTGCTCGAGCTGGACGACGAGCGCCACCCGCGCTTCGACCCGCGCTATGCCTCCCTGAGCCCCGAGGAGCTGCCCGCCACCGAATCGCTCAAGATCACCCTGGACCGTGTGCTGCCGTACTGGCATTCCACCCTGGCCCCTGAGATCAAGTCCGGCCGGCGCGTGATCGTCGCCGCCCATGGCAACAGCATCCGGGCGATGGTCAAATACCTGGATAACGTCTCAGAAGCCGAGATATCCGAGCTCAATATTCCCACCGGCCTGCCGCTGGTCTATGAGCTGGATGAGGACCTCAAGCCGCTCAAGAGCTATTACCTGGGCGATCCCGAGGAGGCTGCCCGCAAAGCCGCGGAGGTGGCCAACCAGGCCAGGGTCAAGTAGCCCCATTCAGCAGATTCCTCTCTCGTAAGAACGACCGCGCCCGGATGGGCGCGGTCGTTTACATGTATGGATACATCTTACATACCTTTTCGTAACACCCCTCTCTACCAATCGTTCCTTATCGGTAGCACAGGGTAAGCCATGTCCGTATGGACGATTAACTTAATTCCAAATGAGTAAGGAGAAAAACATGAAAATCAAAACACTTGAAGACCTCTTGACCGATGAACTGAAGGACCTCTACAGCGCCGAGAATCAGATCACCAAGGCTCTGCCGAAGATGGCAAAGTCCACCCAGTCGAGCGAGCTGCGTACGGCCTTCCAGGAGCATCTCAAGCAGACCGAGAACCAGATCAAGCGTCTGGAGCGGGCCTGCAATGAGCTGGGCATCAGCCCGCGCGGCAAGAAGTGCGTCGGCATGGAAGGACTGATCGAAGAAGGCAAGGAGATCATGACCAATGGTGAGGATCCCCACGCCCTCGAAGCCGGCCTGATCGGCGCCGCCCAGAAGGTGGAGCATTATGAGATCGCCGCCTACGGCACCGCCGCCGCCCACGCCCGCCAGCTGGGCTTCAACTCCGTCGCCCAGCTCCTCGACCAGACCCTGGAAGAGGAACGGATGACAGACGAGAAACTGACCAAGATCGCCGAGAACCAGGTCAACGTCCAGGCGGCCATGGAGCAGTAAACCGCTGCTCCCGGTAAAGAGCGGTATCGGACCATGATGTTATTAACTCGAAACTGGTGGCTGGTCGTTCTGCGGGGCGTCCTGGCCATCCTTTTCGGCCTGACCGCGTTCTTCTGGCCCGACCTCACCTGGCTGGTGCTGGTATTGATGTTTGGCGTGTATGCCCTGGTCGACGGCGCCTTCGCCATGTTAAGCGGTCTGGTCAGCTCGAAATACTCACCTCGCTGGTGGGTATTTCTATTGGAAGGCCTGGTCAGCGTGGCCGCAGGTGTGATCGCCCTGATGCGTCCCGGCCTGGCTGGTTTTGCCCTGATCCTGGTGATTGCCGTCTGGGCGATCCTGACCGGTATTCTGGAGATCGCCGCCGCGATCCGACTGCGGCGTGAGATTACCAACGAATGGATGCTGGCGTTTGGAGGGTTCGTCTCGATTGTGTTCGGGTTCCTGGTGCTATTCCAGCCGGCAACGGGCGGCCTGGTCATCACCCTGATGATCGGCGCCTATGCCATGATCTTTGGCATTCTGCTCGTGGCCCTGGGACTGCGTCTGCGGAGGATGGATATCCGCCCGGGCAGCAGAGACCGCGAACCGATTGAAATGGCTCGCTAACAGTTTACAAAAATCGTGCCCCCGCAGCGTTCAGGCTCAATCGTTTCTGAATCTGCGGGGACATTTTCTTATGGGAGAAGTTCATATGCCTCAAAAAACACAGGAACAGGAAGTTCAACGCCCGCCCCAGCACCAGGAGCAGCAGCCGGGCATGGAGTATAAGCTCAAGCCGCGCCCCAAAGCGCAGGACGATGCCCAGCGCGGCAGCGGCAAGCTGGAAGGCAAGGTGGCCCTGATCACCGGCGGCGACAGCGGGATCGGTCGCGCCGTGGCGATCGCCTTTGCCAAGGAAGGCGCGGATGTGGCGGTCCTGTATCTCAATGAGCACAAGGATGCCGAAGAGACCAAATCCCTGGTGGAGGAGCATGAGCGCAGCTGCCTGCTGGTCGCCGGCGATATCGCCGACGAGGCGTTCTGCCGCAATGCCGTGCAGCAAACCCTCGACCGGTTCAGCCAGCTGGACGTGCTGGTGAACAACGCGGCCGTCCAGTATCCGCAGGAGAGCATCGAGGATATCTCGGCGGAGCAGCTGTTGAAGACCTTCCAGATCAATATCTTTTCGATGTTCTACCTGATCAAGGCAGCCATGCCTCATTTGAAGGAAGGAAGTGCGATCATCAACACGACCTCCGTGACGGCCTATCGCGGCAGCCCGAAACTGCTCGATTACGCCTCGACAAAAGGCGCCATCGTCAGCCTGACCCGCTCCCTGGCGCAAGCACTGGTGGAAAAGGGCATCCGGGTCAATGCGGTCGCGCCCGGGCCGATCTGGACGCCGCTGATCGCAGCCACATTTCCGCCAGATAAAGTTTCGAAGTTCGGGTCAGATGTGCCGATGGGACGTGCCGGTGAGCCGGAAGAAGTGGCCCCCTCCTTCGTGTTCCTGGCCAGCGATGATTCCTCCTATATCACCGGGCAGGTGCTCCATCCCAATGGCGGTGAGATCGTCAACGGTTAACCAGCTAAGGACGCCGCTTAATCGTTATTCCTGTTCGAATTGCTGTTGTTGTTATTGTTGTTCGTGTTATTGTCATTGCCCGGAGGTCTGCGGGTCTTGTCTTCCTGCCCGGGAGGAGTCCGTACCTGACCGGGCGGTACATGCTCGGTTGCGACAGAACCACCACCACCACCGCCGCTGCCGCCCGGCTCAGGTGTACTGGTGGAAAATACAAACGTCGGAGTCCCCGTACCGATGTTCATGATCCCCACGGCCACAAGCGGCATATCTGCCATGCGGTAGGCCTGCTCGAAGCCCACCTGAGCCCCGCCTTCCCCATTGACCGGCTCGATGATCCCATCTTCGTCCAGGTCGATCCCATTCAGCATTCTCCCCGTTAAACTGGCCGCCTCGATCACCCTCTGGCTGACGTCGCTCTCCGGCGCGGCGGACAGGATGGCTGTCAGGATTTCCTGCAGCTGGCCGGTCCACAGCGCCAGGTTTTGCACGCTGGTCTTCAGGCCTTCGCCATAGGTGATCATCTGCTGGGAGGCGCCGGCCGAATTCACAACGGCATCCGCCTCCGTATATACGGCCTGCAAGTATCCCAGGTTCCTGCCGTTCAGCAGCAGCCCGTAGCCATCGCTCGGATCGTCCACCTGGCCGTCCCCATTCCAATCCTTGTGGCTGGGACTTTGATCGCCGACGATGATGTTCAGGATGGCCTCGGCGTTCAAGCGGACCCGGGCCCCGCTCCCGTTTTCCGAGGCATTCTGCATCTCCTTTGCCAGCTCGTCGATCGTCTGAACGTTATCGTACAGCCCTCGAACGAGTGCGTTCTGGCCGGGCGCGTTGGGGAAGGAAGCCAGCAGATAGCGAAGATGCACCAATCCCTGCTCCTCGAGTGAAAATGAATAGGCGACAACGCCCGATGACTGCGGGTTCGTATCGGGGTCGGGCTCGATCGTTAGCTCAACGCCCTTGTAGAGGGCGATCAGGTTGACTGCCTCGTCGGCCGTATAGGTCAATTCACCCCGGCCGGTGCTGTCGAGCGTCAGCAGGCCAAGACTGATCCGCTCCTCCTCATTGAACAGCCAGACCTCATAGCGGCTGTCTGACGGCGGCGCGAGCAGGGCAATGGCGATCAGCGATGCCTGGTCGGCGGTCGAGGATGCGTTCTGGAATTGAAGGACGCCTGTGCGGCCCAGCAGGATGGCCGGTTCCGGTGTTTGTGTGCGGGTAGTAGTATTTGTGGGAGGCGGGACCGTCCAGGTAAGCGTGCTGCTGGGTGTTACACCCGCGGACCCCAGCGGCAGCACCTGGTTGAAGACCAGGGCGGTCGCGCCGGCGAAGACGACGAACGCCAGTAGCGCTATTCGGACCCAGCTGGTTTTGCGGTTATTGAACAGCCGCTTTGCCCGTTTGCGGGTCGGCTTGGGGCTGAGCACATCGAGAGTGGCAAAATCCGCCCTGTTCTCGACCGCCTGGAGAAATGCCTCGCCGAACTCCTCGGGTGTCTGGAAGCGGTCGTCCACGTCCTTGGCCAGGGCCCGGTCCAGGACGTTCTGCATGGCCTTCGGCAGGCCAGGGACGGGCGAAGGCGGCTCGTTGATGTGCTTCATCAGCACGCCCATGGTCGTCTCGCCTTCGAATGGCAGATGCCCGGCCAGGATCTCGTAGAGCACAATCCCAAGCGAATAGATGTCCGTGCGGCCGTCGGTGATCTCGCCGCGCGCCTGCTCAGGGCTCATGTAGGCAGGCGTCCCGGCGATCTGGCCGGAGCCGGTCGTGTGGACGGTCGAATCGATGAAACGGACAAGCCCGAAGTCGGTCAGGACCGGCTCGAAGTCGTCCGGTAAGGGCCTGCCCAGTACCACATCGCTCGACCGCGAGGTCAGCAGAATATTGCCCGGCTTGATATCGCGGTGGACCACGCCGCTGTCGTGCGCGTACTGCAGGGCGCTGGTCATCGCATTCATCAGGCGGATGACGTGCGGGAAGTCGAGCAGCCTGTCTTTTTCGTGCAGGGAATTCAGGTACTTGAGCAGCGACGGTCCCTTGATGTATTCCATCACCAGGTAGGGATGGCTTTCGACCATATCGAAGTCAAAGACCTGGACGATGTTGGGATGGCGCAGCTTGCCGACCACCATCGCCTCGCGCTGGAAACGCTCGAGCGCATGCGGGTGCTCGTCATAATTGTTGCGGAGTACCTTCACTGCAACTTCGCGTTGTAGCGTGGTGTGCGTGCCGATATAGACTTCCGCCATTCCCCCCTTTGCCAGCAGCGCATCGATGTGGACCTTGCCCAGTGTCTGCCCAACCCAACCGTTCATGCTTAAATTATACCCAAGATATGACGTTTGTCCTCTTGCAGGGCCATAATGGAGTTGCAGGATTCCTTACAGTTCTTTCAGGATTTCCCGTGAAAACAAGCAGCAGATTGCCTGTAGACAAAAGCAGGTAAACAGATAGAATCGGTCCCAGGGAAAAACTCTTATGACCGAGCGTACACTCCGCGTATTCCTCTGCCACGCTTCTCAGGATAAACCTGCCGTGCGCGATCTTTACCGGCGGCTTCTTGATACCGGCTGGATCGATCCCTGGCTGGATGAGGAAAAGCTGTTGCCCGGCCAGGACTGGAACCTGGAGATCGAGAAGGCCGTGGAGAGCTCCGAGGCGGTGATCGTTTGTGTTTCCAGCACATCGGTGGCCAAGGAGGGCTACGTTCAGAAGGAGCTTCGCCGGGTGCTCGATTTGGCCCTGGAAAAGCTGGAAGGAGCGGTTTTCGTCATCCCGGTCCGGCTGGACGAGTGCGGTATCCCGCGTCAGGTGCGGGATCTGCAGTGCCTCGATTACTTTCCGGAATCCCGGCGGGAGGCCGCGTTTGAAAAGCTGGCCCGCAGCCTCAGCCTGCGCAAGGAAGCTCTCGGGTTCTGAAAGATCCATGAGAAGTCCAGGCCGCTTGCGCGTGTTCCTCTGCCATGCCTCGCAGGATAAACCCCTGGTACGCGAGCTGTACCGGCGCCTGTTGGGTGAGGAGTGGGTCGAACCGTGGCTGGACGAGGAAAAGCTGCTGCCTGGACAGGACTGGGATCTGGAGATCGAAAAGGCTGTGGAAGCCAGCGACGCGGTCATCGTCTGTGTTTCGAGCCGCTCGATGACGAAAGAAGGCTATATCCAGAAGGAACTGCGCAAGGTCCTCGATATCGCTCTCGAAAAACCAGAAGAAACCATATTTATTATCCCTTTGCGCCTGGATGACTGCGAGCTGCCCCGCCGCCTGCGCGCCTGGCACTACGTGGATTATTTTCCGGCCGAGCGGCGTGAGTGGGCGTTCCGGCGGCTTCTGGAATCTCTGCGAGTACGGTTCAATCAGACCTGGCCGCCGGCGGGGAGTC
>DATAKV010000506.1:0-13718 GCA_036261375.1 Anaerolineales bacterium | reverse complement strand
GCATCGCCTGGCGTGGATCCACGCCAAAGAGCTGGGCTACTGCATGGCCGAGTGCGCCGGCGGGTGGTACGTAATCCATCTGCACGCTGACACGGGTGCCGCCCTCGCGGTTCTCGTCGAAGCGGACAAAGCCCGCATGATGCACCTGCGACTCAGGCAGGGTCTCCCAGGCGATTAGCTCATTCGGGATATCACGCGTGATGGTCGACTGGAACTCGACGGTCGCGCCCGCCGGTCCGGCCACTTTCCAGGACGATATATCATCCTGGACCGAGATCTCCTTGACATGATCCATGAACAGCTTGAAATTTTCGAAGTTGCGCCAGAACTGGTAGACCTCGTCGATCGGCGCATCGATGTTGATGGCCTTGCGGACTTTGATCGCGCTTTCACCCAGCCCGAAACCGAGCATGCTGCGGGTATCCAAATTCGTGATGCTGCGGGTGGTCAGGATCAAACCGGCTGTGCTCAAAAGCGGCTTGGTCAATCCCCTGCGCTTCAGGCCGTACAGGGTGAGCAGACTGCCGCCCACGCCGCTGATCAGGCGTGTAGCCGGGGACCAGTTCTGCTGTTGGATATCCAGGGTGGCCTGCCGGCGCGGCGTCGGGGAACCCTGCAGGGCAGGGATATCCTGTGGGTTGTCGATGAGCTGAAGCTCATCCTCCACACCATATACGCCGCGGGTGCGAGCGGCGGCTTTCAGGATCATATCGCGCTCGTGCCTCAAGGCAGGGCCGCTCAGGTAAACGTAGCCGCCGTCGGCCCGGACGTCGAGCCCCCGGGTATGGGCAGCGACCCGTCCAAGGTTCGAACGGACGCGCTCCTCCAGGATCCAGTCAGGCGCGCCCTGGTCGCTCAAGCGGGCTGTCAATTCCGACAATACGCCGCGCGTCCGGTTGCGAAGATCCTGCCGGGCGGTGTCGAGGGACTGGTCCAGGCTGTAGATCCAGCTGTTGACCCGGTCACGGACCAGCGCCCGCCTGCGGTTCCCATGCTGGGGATCCATGAAGTACATCAAGCCGGCACCCAGGCCGAGGGTTGTCAGTAATGTCTTAAGTCTCATTTGTGCCTCCTTCAATTTGGCTGTTTTCAGCACTATTAAATACGAATGAGATGCAGTGTTTGATTCACTGCATCTCATAAAAGTTCACAAATAAGGGTGTTTCTAATTATTCTATTAGGTAAGGCCGGGCGTATTCTCCGAATGCCTGCACTTATTGACGGATCAGGTAGAGCAGCCGGAGTATTTTCAGGTCGTCATACTTCACAGTACCGTTCAATTTGTCATAGACGGGCTTCAGGTATGCCGTACCCAGCACCTGAAAGGCGGCCAGTGCTGCCTGCTTCAGCTCGGGCGGGACGGACGAGAGCAGCTGCATATCCTCTCCATTGCGAAGTGGATTCCCGGCCAGCGCATAGCGGGTCAGGTGCTCGAGGATGGTCCCCATCGTGACCTGATGGCGTTCCATAAGAGTGACAACGGTCTCTCCCTGATTGAATGCCTCAGCGACCAGGCGTGTCCGTTCGGGAAGTTCCCCTTCGAGGCTTTCCGCATTTCCAGGAAGAGTCGGAGAGCCATTGGCCTCCTTCTGCCGGGGAGCGGCAGGGCGAGCGATTTCTTCCAATCCATGCTTTTTGCAATACTCCCCGATGACCTCCAGGAACGCTTCACCATATTGGCGCAGCTTTACCTGTCCCACACCGGAAATTTTGAGCAGGCTGGACGCGGACTGTGGATAATAAGCCGCCATTTCGATCAGTGCCCGGTCCGAGAAAATAACATAAGGAGGCACACCGGCTTCATCTGCCAGCTCCTTGCGCTTCTGGCGGAGCAGGGCGAACAGAGCGTTGTTGTACTCGATCTCCGATTTCTTCTTCCCGGATTTCTTTTCGCGCACTTCCTCCTGGACGATACCCAGGATCGTTTCCCGTTTGCGAAGAGCTTCCATCGCCCGAGAGGTGAGGCGGAGCGTATGGAACTCGCCCTCCTGCTTGAGATATCCCATGCTCAGCAGCTGGCGGGCGATATGCATCCACTGCTTCCTGGTCAGTTCTGTGCCGATGCCGTAGGTGGTCAGCTTGTCATGCTCCCAACGCAGGACCTTTTCATTCTTGGAGCCGAGCAGGATGTCGGCGATGTGACCGGCACCGAACTTTTCATCGGCGCGCTTGATGCAGGAGAGGAACTTCTGGGCATAGATGGTGATATCGACCAGCGGGGTGGGGGCGGAGGTGCAGTTGTCGCAGTTGGAACAGTTATCGGCTGTATAGGGTTCGCCAAAGTAATGGATCAGCGGCTTGCGGCGGCAGGTGATCTCGTCCTCCGCAAATCGGACAATGGCATTCAGGTGCTCACTGGCGACCCGTTTCTCATTGCCGCTCTTCTGCTCGATAAAGTAATTCAGCTTGGCCACATCCGAGTAGCTGTAGAGCAGCAGGCAGTGAGCGGGCAGACCATCCCGCCCGGCCCGGCCGATCTCCTGGTAGTAGCCCTCAATGCTCTTTGGTAGGTCGAAGTGGATCACGAACCGGACGTTGGGCTTGTTGATTCCCATCCCGAAGGCGATCGTGGCGACCATGATTTGCACATCATCGCGGATGAAGGCTTCCTGATTCCTGCGGCGCTCCAGATCCTCGAGACCGGCATGATAAGGCCGGGCAGAATATCCTCTCAGGACGAGGTGCGCCGTCAGCTCATCCACCTGTTTGCGGGAGAAGCAGTAAATGATGCCCGACTGGTCCTTATAACGTTCCAGCATCTGAAGAGTTTGCGCGTAGGGATCCTGCTTACGCAGGACTTCGATGTAGAGGTTCTCGCGGTTGAAACTGGCGATAAATTCGTTTGTGGTCGAGAACTTGAGCGTGGTACGGATATCCTGGCGGACGCGCGAGGTGGCGGTGGCCGTTAGCGCCAGGCAGACCGCCTCGGGAAAGCGCTTGCGCACATCGGCAATCTGCCTGTACTCGGGGCGGAAATCATGTCCCCATTCCGAAATACAATGCGCTTCATCGATGGTGATCAGGTCCACGTTGACACTTGCCAGGAGCAGAAGGATGCGCGGGCTCATCAGGGTTTCCGGCGCCACATACAACAGTTTCACCTCGCCGCGCCGGACGTATTCCATATTCTCCTGGTACTCCTGGGGAGCCAGCGAGCTGTTGAGGAACAAAGCGGGCACCCCGACCGCCCGCAGCTGCTCGACCTGGTCCTTCATCAACGCGATCAGCGGGGAGACGACCACCGTCAGTCCATCCAAAAGTAGGGCTGGGATCTGGTAACACAGGGATTTGCCCCCGCCGGTCGGCATGACGGCCAGCGTGTCACGGCGCGCCAGCACATTTTCGATGACTTCCTGCTGAAGCGGGCGGAAGGTATCGTAGCCAAACGTGTTTTTCAGGATGGAGGCGGGGGTGAGCAGGTTTTCGAGAGCAGACATTCCAGGTTCCAAAATTGAGATTGGATGATTATACAACCCGAATGCCCATACAAAACGAAAAAGTCCTCTCAAACTTGAGAGGACTCATTACAAATTAATTAGCAGTACTCTTTACAGCATCTCCTTTAAGCACTGGCCTGTATACGAGTCCTTGACATTGGCCACATCTTCAGGCGTCCCCTCGGCCATCAGCCGGCCGCCAGCCACGCCGCCTTCGGGGCCCAGGTCGATCACCCAATCGGCGGCCTTGACCAGGTCCAGGTTGTGCTCGACGACGATGACGCTGTTGCCCGCGTCAACCAGGCGCTGCAGGACCTCCAACAAATGAGCCGTATCGCCGGGATGCAGGCCGGTGGTCGGCTCGTCGAGCAGGTACAGGGTGCGGCCGGTAGAGCGGCGTCCCAGTTCCTTGGCCAGCTTGACGCGCTGGGCTTCGCCGCCGGAGAGGGTGGTGGCGGGCTGGCCAAGTTGGAGATAGCCCAACCCGACATCTGACATCACCTTCAAGCGCGAAGCTGCCGCGGGAACATCGACGAACAACGCCAACGCTTCCTCCACAGTCATATCCAGCACCTGGGAGATATCGTAGCCGCGATATTTGACAGCCAGTGTTTCACGCTTGAATCGCCGCCCGCGGCAGGCGGGGCAGCGCACTTCCACATCCGGCAGGAAATGCATCTTGACGGTCAGTGTGCCGTCGCCTTCGCAGCGTTCACAGCGCCCGCCCGGGACGTTGAACGAGAAGTGGCGGGCGGTGATCTTGTTCTTTTTGGCTTCCGGCGTGGCAGCAAAGGCCTCGCGGATGGGTGTGAACGTGTCGGAGTAGGTGGCGGCGTTCGAGCGCGGGATGCGGCCGATATGGGCCTGGTCGATGGTGATGACCTTGTCGATGTGCTCCAGGCCTGTGATCGAATCGTGCTCACCGGGGACGTCTGAAGAACCGGTCAATCGCTGCCGCGCAGCAGCATCCAGGATGTCGAAGATCAGGGATGACTTGCCCGAGCCGGAGACACCTGTCACAGCCACGAAGAGTCCGAGTGGAATCCGGACCGAGATATTTTGCAGATTGAACTGGCGGGCGCCGGTAATCGTCAATGCTTTGTGGTTGGGCTCACGCCGCCGTTCGGGGACGGGGACACTCGCCGTCCCGGCGATGAACGCCCCAGTCAGCGAGTCCTTCGATTGAGATACTTCTCCGGGCGTTCCCGCGGCGACGATATACCCGCCGTGTTTGCCCGCGCCGGGTCCTACATCGATCAAATAGTCGGCGGATTTGATCAGGTCGAGGTCGTGCTCCACCACCAAAACAGTATTGCCCAGATCACGCAGGCGGCGCATAACGTGAATGAGGCGCTGGGTATCGCGCGAGTGCAGGCCGATCGTCGGCTCATCCAGGATGTAGAGCACGCCGGTCAGGCCGGACCCAAGCAGGGATGCCAGCCTCAGGCGCTGGGCCTCGCCCGCTGAGAGGGTCGGAGAGGAGCGCTCGAGGGACAGGTATCCAACGCCTACGTCCAGCAGGCGGCCGATGCGCTCGTACAGGTCATCCAGGATGGGACGCCCGATCCGCATCTCTTCCGCCGTGAAGTGCGGAGGCAGGCTTCTCACCCAGGCATCCAGGTCGTTCAACGGAAGTGTGGAAATGGTGATGATAGTCTCGCCCGCCACGGTCACAGCCCGGCTTTCGGGGCGCAGGCGGGTACCGCCGCAGTCCTTGCAGATCTGGGTGCTGAACAGGTGCTCCAGTTTCTCGCGGTAGGCGGCATTGGTGGCATGCTCGTCGTAACGGCGCTGCAGGTTGGTGACCACGCCTTCAAAGCGCCCCTGTGCGACCGTGGCAGGCGGTTTGACATTTGGAAAGTGACGTGAAAACTGTTGGCCCTCAGTACCGTATAAGAAAAGGTCACGCTGGATTGGCGTATAGTCCTTGATCGCTCTGGACGGGTCGAATTCAAAGCCAAAATGCCTGGCAGCGTTCTGCAAGATCTGGCTGTAGTAAGTGATATGAAATGCGATCCAGCCTTCGACCGCGTTTTCAGCTATGCTTTTATTCTCGTCCACCAGGCGGCTGACGATCACCTGCCGCACCTCGCCCAGCCCGGTGCAGGTGGGGCAGGCGCCGGCCGGCTTGTTGAAGGAGAAGTTCGCCATGCCCATCTCCGGAACAGGGGTGCCGCAGTGCGGGCAGGGATAGGAGCCATCCGGACTCTCATCGGACTCCGTGTCGAAGGAGGCCTGCCAGGTCTCGTCGTCGGTTTCGTAGGTGGGCGGCGGCACATCCTTGCCGCAGTTCGGGCAGGGACGGTGCCCAAGGCGGGCGTACAGGACTCGCAGATAGGTGAAAACTTCGGTGACCGTACCCACCGTCGAGCGCGGGCTGTGATTTGTCAGATGCTGGTCGACGCTGATCGAAGGGGAGAGGCCAACGATCGAATCGACCGGGGGCTTGCTGAGGCCTCCGGTGACCAAACCCAGTGACTCAAATAACTGGCGCAGGCTTTCCTTGTGCAGGATATCGAAGGCAAGGGTGGATTTTCCCGAACCGGACAGTCCGGTGATGACAACAAGCTGGTTTTTGGGGATATCGAGGCTGATATTTTTCAGGTTGTGCAGGTGGGCGTTCCGAATGCTGATCGTGGGATTCATGGGTTCTCCGAATGAAATTGGGCATCTTCTCTATTCTAAAGATGGCTTGATGAGGATTCCCCTGTCCAATGGAGGGTTTCGGCTAGCCAACAGGACAGGTTTTCCGGCCGGTCACAATATCATTTTACAACCCTGGTGTGCCTGTGGAGGGTTTATAAACTAGGTCACGCCTAGGGCGTGACAGTACGAGTAATAGTCACGGTTAAGGCGTGACCTGCTCTCCTGGCACCATGATGTGACCGCGCCAGAATGCCTGGTCTGCGCTTGATCATCCATTCTGTCTTCCTAATTGTTCCTCGATCAGCCGGATCACGCGTCCGGCCAGGTCTTCCTGAGCATGCAGTGTGGTCAGCCAGCGGTCGGCGGCGGTGAAGATATCCTCATCCGGGCGCGGGGTATCCAGGACCTTCTTCAGGTCACGAGTATTGCCTGCATCCAGTTCAAGGAACATTCGCAGCATTGCCATATGACTGTAGCCTGCCCGGCTCAACATACGGATGATGCGCATGCGCTCGATCTCCCTCCTCCCGAATAAACGGTACTTGTTGTGTGGATTACGCGGCACGCGGATGAGCCCGGCGCGCTCCCAGTTGCGGATGATATCGATGCTGACGCCCAGCTGTTTTGACACTTCCCCGATCGAGAGCGGTTCTTCTTCCGAACCCTGGGCCCTATTCTGTGCCCAATGTTCCAGCAGGTCCGCAGCCTGGTCCGCCTGCCCCAGCTCGACACGGACGGCAGCGAGAAGCTCGTGGGCCTTTTCCAGGGCTCCCGTCAAGTCGTCAGCCACGGCCTGCTGGATGATCGCGTTCCCCAGGGCACGGAACCCCCGGCCCGGGTATTGGGCGGTATAGACCGTGCGCGCCAGCCGCAGGCAGTCGAGATGGCGCTGGGTGAAGAGCCGGTACCCGGCCGGGCTGCGCTCGACAGGCGGGACCAGCCCCCAGTCCACATACAGCCGGACGGTGTTGGGATGAATACCGACCTGCCGGGCAAGGTCGGATGTGCGCAGATACTTTCTGGCTTTCATCCGTAAAAGTGTATCATCTTGTACGAAACGTATTGTTAACTGATGTTACGCAATAAATACAACTTACACTACAGGGATTACCCGAACCTCTGCAAGATATTCTGCGTAAGGTGAGTTGTTAAAGCAAAAGAAAGAACCCTGCCAGAAACCTGACAGGGCAAACAGTTCCGTCTTGCTTGTCGGATTCAGGCGGCTGCTTTCACCTGTTCTGCCGCAGCAAACCCGGCCTGAAGCGCCTCACGGTTCATTTCCTCTGTTCCCTTCGGGGCGCGGGCGGTAACCGCCTTCTCAATGGCCTCCCGCGAGACCAGGTTTGTCAGCCCGACCAACACGCCCAGGGCAACCGTGTTTGCGGTGATCGCCCGGCCGGTCGTTTCCTGGGCGATGCGAGCAATGGGGATCTTAATGCCGCTGAAATCGGCGGCGGTTTTTACCTGGTCTTCATCGACGATCAGCAGGCCGCCGGCACGAATGCTGTTCGCGAATTTCTTGTACGCTTCCTGGCTGAGGGCCACCACCACATCTGCCGACAACACCTCGGGATGATCGATCTCCCCGTCCGAAATGACCACTTCCGAGCGGCTCGCGCCGCCGCGGGCTTCGGGTCCGTAGCTCTGGGTCTGGGTCGCCTGTTTGCCATCGTAGATGGCCGCCGCTTCGGCCAGGATAATGCCCGCCAGGATCATTCCCTGGCCGCCCTCGCCTGCCAGGCGGATCTCGGTTCGCTTGTCCATCAGTTGCCTCCGTAATTGCGCGGCGCGAGGGCTTCGCTGTGGATCCGGTTCACAAGCGTGTCATAGACCTTGGTATATTCCGGCCGGCTCTTGGTGTGCAGCACGCCGCGTACGATCTTTGCGTTGATCCCGCGCTCCTCGTCGGAAAGCCTGTCATAGGTCGTTTTGGAAATGCTGTTGTCCTTGAGACCCCGCATCATATCGGCTGCCGTGCCCAGTTTATTGATCCGGCCGAATGTGGTGTGGCAATAACTGACCGCTTCCACGAGGCTGAAGCCGTCATTTGAGATGGCCTGTGCAAGGTACTTATCCAGCTCCAGGGCGTGATACACAGTACTGCGGGCAACGTAGGTCGCGCCTGCTGCGGCGGCCAGGTCGCAGATCGGGAAAGGCGGCTCGACGTTCCCATAGGGTGCGGTCGTCGCCCGCATATCGAGCGGGGTCGTTGGGCTGTACTGTCCGCCGGTCATCCCGTAGATGGAATTGTTCACCACCAGCGCCGTGATGCCGATATTGCGCCGCGCAGCATGGATGAAATGATTGCCGCCGATCGCCAGCGCATCGCCGTCGCCCATGATGGCGATGACCTTCATGTCGGGGCGGGCGATCTTCAGGCCGGTGGCAAACGCCAGGGCCCGGCCATGAGTGGTGTGCAGGGTGTTGTAGTCCATGTAGACCGGCATGCGCGCCGTGCAGCCGATCCCTGCCACCAGCGCCACCTGGTCGTTCTCGAGCCCCAGGCTCTCGATGGCCCGGATCAGGGATCCCATCACCACGCCGATGCCGCAACCCGAGCACCAGATCGTCGGGAAGCGCTTGTTCCTGCGCAGGTTCTGCAGGGTCGCGCTCGCTTCGAACCAGTCCTCGCGGGGGAGCTGACCCTCGTCCGCTTCCAGATCGTGAGCAGAAAGAATATGTTCCGACATTCCTATGCCTCCGCCGCCGATACAACCATATCGGGGGTTACCATCTCACCGTTGGCGCGGTTGACGCGCACCACCTTACTTCGTCCAGCCACCCGCTCGACTTCGAGAGCAAGTTGACCGAGATTCATCTCCGGCACAAGGATCCGCTCTACCGAGCCAGCCAGTTCCTCCACGGCCGCCTCGGGGAAGGGCCAGAGGGTCTGGGCTGTGAACAGGCTGACCTTCTCTCCTCGCGCCCGCAACTGTTTCATAGCATGGCGGGCAGTTCGTGCCGAGGCCCCATAGCTCAAGATCGCCGTGCGCGCTCCGGGCTGGTAATCCGTTTGATAAAGGAGGATATCGTCGGCATGGTTCTGAAACTTGTTATTGACCCGTACCAGCCATGGCTCGATCTCGTCCAGGCGCTGGGTGGGGAACCCGACCTCGTCGTGGAAGAGCCCGGTGATGTGGTAGCGATAACCCTGGCCAAAACTGGCCATCGGCGGCACATCGCCTGGCTCGTTGCGAAAGGCTTTGTAGGCCGCGGGAGAATCGGTCACGACGCGCTCCACCTTTTCAACAATGTCGAAATCGGGGAGCTCGACCGGCTCGCGCATGTGACCGATGATCTCATCCGTCAGCAGGATGACCGGGGTCCGATACTTTTCCGCAAGGTTGAAGGCCCTGACAGCCAGCTCAAAGGACTGCGCCACCGAGATGGGACTGAGCACGATGATCGGGTGATCGCCGTGCGTGCCCCAGCGGGCCTGCATCACATCGCCCTGGGAGGCGGCGGTCGGCTGTCCGGTGGACGGTCCGAGCCGCTGGACGTTTACGATCACACACGGGATCTCGGCCATCGCCGCGTAGCCGATGTTTTCCTGCATTAGTGAGAACCCGGGTCCGCTGGTGGCGGTCATGGATTTGAGCCCGCCCACCGAGCCGCCAATGATCGCTGCCATGCTGGCGATCTCATCCTCCATCTGGATGAACTTGCCTCCCACCTTGGGCAGCTCGCGGGCCATCACTTCCGCCACCTCCGTAGAGGGTGTGATCGGATAGCCCGCATAAAAACGGCAGCCGGCGGCAAGCGCGCCCATCGCGATCGCCTCGTTGCCCTGCATCAGTCGAATGGTCAAAATAGCCTCCGTGAAATCAATCGATCTTTTTAACGCTGATCGCCAGGTCGGGGCAGTGGGTATCGCAGAAATGACAGGCGGTGCATTTCTCAGGCGCAACCACAACCGGGTGATTGCCGTTCGGGTGCATCGCCAGCACATCCGTTGGACAGAATTCAACACAGATCTGGCAGCCTTTGCACCAGGTCGCAAAGATCCGCACTTCGCCGCGCGGCCCTCTGCGGGCGCTGGCTGCAGGAACTGGCTTTATCGCTGAGAGTACTTCAGGCATGGTCATCCTTTTTGTAGGGGCTCAGACTACGCTGGCTTGGATACGGGTGAAACGAATTCCAGGACTACGATTATATGGAAATGACGCCAGTCCAAAATTGATGAAAATCCTTACTCTGGCCGCTGATTGTCTTGAATTTGGGGTCCGGGGCTCAAAATACTCCTATTTTTAGAATAGTCCGCACCGGGTTGGACAAATTCCTTCCAGGCCGATACACCGTGGCAGGGATTTCCCGTATTGAGGACACAGGGTTCTTGCCCTATAGTACTGGCACTGCTGGAAAAACGAAGATCAGCGGCCCTGCTGGAGGAGAGAACGTGGATCTGGTCACACTTTCCCGTTTACAGTTTGGCTTAACCAACGTCTTTCATTTTCTGTTTGTCCCTCTCACCCTGGGTCTCAGCGCGTATGTGGCCTACATGCAGACCCGTTATAACCAGACTCGGGACGAAACATACCTGTTGATGACAAAATTCTGGGGGAAGCTGTTCCTGATCAACATTGCGATCGGCGTTGTCTCGGGGATCGTCAACGAATTCCAATTTGGTATGAACTGGTCGGAGTTCACGCGTTTTGTGGGGGACATCTTCGGCGCGCCCCTGGCCCTCGAAGCCCTGCTGGCATTCTTTGCCGAATCGACCTTTATCGGGGTCTGGGTCTTCGGAGAGGGCAAAATCCCGGAGAAGGTCCGTCTGGCTGCGATATGGTTCGTGGCGCTCGGTGCAAGCTTTTCGGCGCTCTGGATCCTGCTTGCCAACGGCTGGATGCAGCACCCCGTCGGCTATACCCTCGATGAAGCGACGGGACGTGCCCAGCTGGCGGACTTCCTGGTGGTGCTCGGCAATCCAAAAGGGTGGTTGTTCTTCTGGCATACGCTCACGGCCGGGTTTGCCACCTCGAGTTTCTTCATCCTCGGGATCAGCGCCTATCACCTGGCCCGTAAACAGCACGTGGAAGTCTTCCGGCGATCGATGCAAATGGCGGCCATTGTCGGCCTGATCACCAGCAGCCTGATCTTCTTTACCGGTCACGCCCAGGGACAGTTCGTCTATGAGACTCAGCCGATGAAGTTTGCTGCCATCGAAGCGCACTGGGAAACCGGGCGCCCGGCCTCCTTTTCCATTCTGACGATCGGCGATCTGACCGGCAGGCGCGAAGTCTGGTCGATCCGGGTTCCCTACTTCCTGAGCTTCCTGGCCTGCAACCACTTCGACTGTGAAGTGCGCGGGGTGGAGGACCTGCAGAGGGAATATGAGACGCTCTACGGACCCGGGAACTACATTCCACTGATGGTGGTGACCTACTGGAGCTTCCGCATCATGATGACCGCCGGACTGCTGATGATCCTCGCCTCTTTGCTGCTTCTCCTTGCCCTGCGCCGGCCGCTGGAAAACGCCCGGTGGCTGCGCTGGGCACCGTGGCTGATCGCCCTGCCCTACGTCGCCAACCTGTGCGGCTGGGTGCTGACCGAAATGGGCCGCCAGCCCTGGCTGGTGCAGGGGCTGCTCAAAGTGGAGGATGGAGTTTCTCGCCATTTGACGACCGGCCAGCTGCTTGCCAGCCTGATCGGCTAGAGCCTGGTGTATGTTGGGCTTGCAAGCGCCATGTTCTACCTGACGCGCAAATATGCCATCGCCGGGCCTGAGGCTGCGCTGCACGAATCGGAGGATGTGATGCCTGCCTATGGTTCCCCGGAAGAAGGAGAGGCGTAGAATGGATTATGATGTTCTGCGCGTCGTGTGGTTCTTCCTGATCGCCGCGCTGTGGATCGGGTTTTTCTTCCTGGATGGATTCGATTTTGGGGTGGGCATGTTACTGCCTGTTCTCGGCCGCAATGACGTGGAGCGCCGGGCGATCATCAACACGATCGGGCCGGTCTGGGACGCCAATGAGATGTGGCTGATCGTCGCCATCACTGCCATGTTCGGCGTCTTCCCGGTATGGTATGCCACGATGTTCAGCGGGTTTTATCTCGCCATGGTCATGATCATCGTCGCCCTGATGATCCGCGGTATCTCATTCGAGTACCGCTCCAAGGACGCGCGCCCGCAGTGGCGCGGGAGTTTCGACTGGATGCTGGCAGTGGGTTCGCTGGTGAGCTCGTTTTTGTTTGGCCTGGTGTTCACAAACCTGCTGGGCGGCGTGCCCATCGACCGGAACCTGAATTATGCCGGCGGGCCGTTCGGCTGGATCACGCCCTACGGGCTGATTGGCGGGCTGACGATGGTGTCTGTTTTCCTGCTGCACGGCGCGAATTTCCTGACCCTGAAACTGGATGACCACATGCGCGAACGGTCCCGGGCTGCCGCCAGGGTCCTGTACATCTTTGCAGCCGTTATGGTGGTGATCCTGGCAATTTCGACCTATATCTTTACGGATATCGGCATCCGGATCGGGATCAACCCGGGGATCCTGCCGATCGCTTCCGTGGCCGCCCTGCTCCTGACGATCTACTTTATCAATCGCAACATGGAGGGCTGGGCCTTCATCATGACCGGGTTGAATATCGTCCTGACCCAGGTCGCCTTTTTTAGCCTGATGTTCCCGCGCGTCATGGTCTCGAGCCTGAACCCGGCATGGAGCCTGACCATCGACAACACCGCAGCCTCTCCTGCGGCCCTGGAGGTGATGTCCATCGTTGCCCTGATCTTTATTCCGATTGTCGTGGCCTATGAAAGCTGGTCCTATTATATTTTCCGAAAGCGGATCAAAGCGGACAAGCAGCACCTTGTTTATTAAGCCTTTGGGCCTTTATCCATATTTTCTGGCTCTTCGGAAATTACGTTACTGCGAAAGCTAGCGGGGTGAATACATCTTATACTCTTCCGGGACCGGAATGCCGCCTTCCCAGACCACGGTACGGAAATCATCCGGGGAGGTATTCCCTTCGGAATTGATCAACAGCACCTGTGAATCGACGCCGAGCCCGAGCTGCTTGCAGAGCTCCCCGGCGCCGGGATGCTTCATGATGTACATGAGCGCACCCAGCGTTACTGCGCCCGATTCACCCGAGATGATATAAGGGTCGCCGCGCAGCGGGATGCCATAGACGCGCATGCCCATCGCGGCCACATAATCGGGACAAATGGCAAAGTAATCCGCCTGGTTTTTGAGGATCTCCCAGGCAATCGGGTTGGGCTCTCCGCAGGCGAGGCCAGCCATGATCGTATCCAGGTCACCTTCCACGGTGTGCGGCAGTCCATCCACCGCCAGAGCCGAATGGTACAGGCAGGCCGCTTTCGTGGGCTCGATCACACAGGTGCGGATCCCTTCCAGACCGAACAGGTTCGTGTAGAAACCAATGGTCGCCGCGGCCAGGGAGCCAACCCCTGCCTGTACAAAGATGTGGGTCGGCTGGCTCAATCCCTGGGCGGCCAGCTGTTCCTGGGCTTCGCTCAGCATGGTGGTATAGCCCTGCATCACCCACTTGGGGATATCCTCATATCCTTCCCAGGAGGTGTCTGAGACTACTTCCCAGCCGTTCTCGCGTGCATCCTGGTAGACCTGCCGGACGGCGTCGTCGTAATTCCCATCCACGACCACGACCCGCGCACCG
>DATAKV010000496.1:0-2233 GCA_036261375.1 Anaerolineales bacterium | reverse complement strand
GCAAAAGGGAGGAGGCCCGGCCATCCTCACCGACAGATCTCTGCCGGCCGTCCTTGCCATGAAGTCCGCGCTCCAGGCAGCCTTTGGAAAACCGCCCATCTTCCAACGGGTTGGGGGCGGGATCGGCGCTGTCCGAATGTTAAAACAAACGCTGGGAATCGATTCCGTCCTGACGGGCTTCTCCCTGTACGATGATAACTTCCACGGTCCCAATGAGAAGCTGCACCTGCCTGCCTGGAGGAAAGGCATGACCACCCTCGTCCACTTCTTCCATCTTCTGGCAGATCGATAATCCATCACTACACCCCGACTTATGGTATCCTTAATCCACTTCACCACTGGAGCCATCCCATGTATGTTGCCATCGAAGGGGTCATTGGAGTTGGAAAGACCACTCTTGCCCGTCTTCTTCAAAATTCGTTCGAGGCCGAGGTCCTGCTCGAGGTCTTCGAGGAGAACCCGTTCCTCTCCGACTTCTACAGCGACCGCGAGCGCTACGCCTTCCAGACGCAGATCTTCTTTTTGCTGAGCCGCTATCACCAGCAGCGCCGCACCGTCCAGGAAATGCTGGCGACCGGCAAACACCTGCTCGCCGATTACACCTTTGCCAAGGACGCCCTCTTTGCCAGCATCAACCTGCGGGGCGACGAGCTCGACATGTACTACAAAGTCCACGAGGCGCTGGCCGAGAAGATCGAAAAGCCGGACCTGCTCGTCTACCTGCAGGCCAGCACCGACACCCTGATGCAGCGCATCGCCCTGCGCGACCGTCCCTACGAGCGGCAGATGGAGCGCTCCTACATCCATGAGCTCAACCTGGCGTATGACGAATTCTTCTCAAAACCTTTTGACCATACGCCTGTTTTAACCATTGAGACCGACCACCTGAACATCATCCAGAACGACGAGCACCTCCGGTGGATCGAGAACCGCATCCGGCAAAGCCTCAGCCTGCCCCCGTACCAGCAAACCCTGCCGCTCCCGGAGATCCCGCGCTGACATCTTCGTTTGGATAAGGAAACCATTATGCGAGTCTCGCGTGAATCATTGATCCGGATCGCAAAGGAGACCGTGCAGGAGCGGACGTTCAACAACCGCGCCATTATTGCCGCCTACCTGACCGGCGCCCTCGTGCAGGATGACATCGATCCCATCCTGGGCGGGACGGCCGATATCGATATCATCTTTGTCCATGCCGACGAGCCCCGCCTGCGCCGCGAGTTCATCAAGCTGACGCCCGATTTCCACGTGGACATCGGCCACCGGGCCCGGGCCGAGTTCAAACGCCCGCGTGAGCTGCGTGTAGACCCATGGCTCGGCTGGGAGATGTACGATCCCCTGCTGCTTTACGAACGCGAGAAGTTCTTTGAATTCCTGCAGGCCGGCCTAAGGGCAGGCTTCGAATTCAACGCGCCGGCCCCTGCCCTGCAGCGCTCGCGCCTGCTGCTCGCCCACGGCCGCCAGATCTGGCGCGACCTGCTTGAGGCAGGCGACCAGGTCACGCCGCAGGATATGGCCAAGTATATGAAATCGCTATTCCACGCGGTCAACGCGGTGGCCGAGCTCTCCGGTCCGCCGCTCCACGAACGGCGGCTGATGCTCGAGTTCAGGCTGCGGGCCGAGACCGCCCAGCGCCCGGGGATGACCGCCGGGCTGGCCGGCCTGATGGGCGGGAACGGGCTCGACCCGGAACAGATCCGCACCTGGCTGCCGGACTGGAAGCTGGCGTTCGAGGCCGCCGCCGAAAAGGAGCGCGTCGACAATCGCATCCATCCGGCGCGGGTGAACTATTACGAGAAGGCCATCCGGTCCATGATGCAGGGCGATACACCCCAGACTGCCCTCTGGCCCCTGCTCCAGACCTGGACCCTGGCTGTGGAGGTCCTGCCCGAGCATGCCGTGGATGCCTGGCGCTCGGCCATGAGCCAGCTTGGCTTCACCCCCTCCGGCTTCGAAAGCCGGGTGGAGGGCCTTGACCAGTTCCTCGACGAGGTCGAAGCCCTGCTTGACGATCTCGCCACGGAACACGGCCTCGAGACATCCACGAGTATATAGGTTGTATAATTGGTTTGGAGAATCAAAATGGGACGTTCAATCCGAGAATTACAGGCACAGTATGTTACGGATGAAAAGGGGAATAAGACGGCGGTCATCCTTCCCATTGAAGATTTTGAAGAGCTGCTCGAAGATATTGAGGATCTGGCAACCTTGCTTGAAAGGCGCGATGAAACGG
>DATAKV010000448.1:0-6795 GCA_036261375.1 Anaerolineales bacterium | reverse complement strand
GTCCTGCGGGCATCCTCTTCGGCGAGCTCGGTATCGATCTCGGCAATCCGTGCCTCGATAGCATCCACTTCGCGCTCGATGCGCTTGCGAATTTCTGCCGAGCGGTTCCTGTACTCCTCCCACATTTCCAGCCCGAGGATGTTGCTCAGGACTTCCTTGCGTTTGCCGGGATTTTGCTGGGTGAACTGGTCAGCCTTGCCCTGTAAAAAGAACGAAGCATTGACAAAGGTATCGTAATCGAGCCGCAGGGTCTGCTCGATCCGCGCCTGTGTGTCGCGGGTTGTTTTTTCGGTCAGGGGCCGCCAGCCGTCTTCGTTCTTCACCTGGAATTCCAGGAAGGTGCTCTTGTTGCGCGGCAGGGTACGCTGGACACGGTAGGTATTGCCTTCATGCTCGAAGGTCAGAGCAACCTCAGCCGCCTTTACGGTCGGATGCAGGTTGATGATGTCGCTGCTCTTGCCGCGCGCTTCTCCGAACAAGGCCCAGGTGATCGAGTCGAGCAGGGAGGATTTTCCCGCGCCGTTATGACCGGAGATGCAGGCCAGGTCAAAGGTGCTGAAGTCGAGTTCGACGGGATCGCGATACGAGAGAAATCCCGATATACGTAAATGCAGAGGAATCATAGGTTGTCAGTTCCTGAAATGATGTTGGATTATAATCTACCCATCATGGTTGAAACTTCAGACGCCCGAGCACGCCGCCGGCTCGCACTGCTCGCCATCACGCTGGCAACGATCCCCTGTTACTGCATCGGTTTTATAGCAATCGCCCTGGCACCTGATCCGGGGAGCCTGACACCCACAGCCACTCCAACCTCCACAGTTACCTCCACAGCCACTCTGAGTCCCACACCGGAGACCCTCACCAGCACTCCCTCCCTGACACCTACAACCACCCTCACGCCATCGAATACACCGTCGCCAACGATCACATTGACACAGTTCACGCCCGCGACGCTGACTCCGTCGTTCACATACACTCCTTCTCAGACACCGTCGTTTACACCCACGTGGACGTTTACTCCTTCATTTACTCCCATCACCCCCACCAACACGCCTACAAATACGGCCACAGCCACCCTGACACCTTTCCCTAACGAATGACAGACATCCTTCCCTTCCTGAAATCCCTGCTGAGCGTTTCAGGTCTATCCGGCTTTGAACGGCCGGCCGCCCGGCTGATCGAGGAGAAATGGCGCCCGCTCGTGAATGAGATCAGCACCAGCCGCGTCGGCTCCCTGCATGGACTCAAACGCGGCTCAGGCAGTGAGCCGCGGCCCTCGGTGATGATCGCTACCCATATGGATGCCATCGGCATGCGGGTCTCATGGATCCAGGATGGATTTTTGCATATCACCAACGTGGGCGGCATCGATATTCGCGTTCTGCCGGGCATGGAAGTCACAGTCCATGCCTCGGGGAGTGGAGAGGAGGAGCTGCCCGGCGTGATCGCCATGCCTCCCGCTCCGTTGCTTCCCGACAATGCCGGGGATGGTGTGATGGGGATCGAGCACCTGCTGGTGGATACGGGCCTGCTGGCGCGCGAGCTTGAGAAAAAGGTGCGCGTCGGAGATCTGGTCTCCTTTGCCAATGAGCCGGTCGAGCTGGCCGGAGAAGTGCTTTCCGGTCATTCCGTGGACAACCGTGCTTCGGTTGCTGCCCTGACAGTGTGTCTCGAGGAGCTGCAGAACAAATCTCATATTTGGGATGTGTGGGCGGTGGCGACTGTGCAGGAGGAGGTCAGTTATCTGGGCGCCTACAGCTCGGCGTTCCAGCTGCGGCCTATGATCGCAATCATTGTGGACGGAACATTTGCCAAGGGTCCGGGAGCGAACGGCTGGCAGACATTTCCCATAGGCAAGGGTGTGGGTCTCTGTGTTGGACCCAATATGCACCCCTTCCTGCATACCCGGCTGAAGGAAGTGGCCGAGCGAACCGAGATCCCCTGGTTCCTGGATGTCACGCCTGCCCATTCAGGGACGGATGCCTTCCCGATCCAGACTACGGCGGAGGGCATTCCCACCGCGCTGGTCGAGTTCCCGATCCGTTATATGCATACGCCCGTGGAGGCCGTTTCGGTCAAGGATATTCAGCGGACAGGCCGTCTGCTGGCCGAATTCATTATTTCTCTCGAAGAAAATTTTGTTGAAACCATCGTCTGGGAATAATTCCATGCCGCCATTCGGAAATGCACAGCTCAAGCTCCTGGAACGACTCTGCAACGTCATTGCCGTGTCGGGTGATGAAGCGGAGGTCCGCAGGATCATCCTGGAGGAGATCAAACCGTACGCACAGGAAGTAAAAGTGGACGCACTGGGCAATGTGCTGGCCGTCCGTTCGGGGCGCGGCAGGAAGCGGATGCGCGTCATGCTCGACGCTCATATGGACGAAGTCGGTTTCATGATCGTTGCCGATGACGGGGAAGGGATTTATCGTTTCGAGAATGTGGGCGGCATCGATGTGCGCCACCTGGTGGGCAAGCAGGTATTTGTTGGCAAAACTCGCACACCCGGGGTGATCGGTGGAAAACCTGTCCATTTGATGAATGGAGATGAGCGAAAGCGAAAAGTCCCGCTCGATTCTCTGCGCATCGATCTGGGTCCGGGCGGAAAGGCCTCCATCGGCGACCGCGCCGGGTTTGCCACGCAGTTCAAGCGCGTCGGACCGTCCATTCTGGCAAAGTCGATCGATAACCGCATCGGCGTAGCGACCGTGATCGAGTTGTTGAAACATGCTCCCTCCAACGTGGATCTTTGTGCGGCGTTTACCGTCCAGGAAGAGATCGGGCTGCGCGGGGCAAAGGTGGCTGCTCAATATTTCAACCCGGACCTGGCGATTGCCATCGATTCCACACCTGCTCGCGACCTGCCCGGTCATGATGGCAGTGAGAACGTGGTTTACAATACCCGGCTGGGGCTTGGACCTGCGATCTACATTTCAGACGGATCCACGATCCACGACCCGCGCCTGGTGCGTTTTCTGCAGGAGACGGCCGAAGCCGCCAAGATCCCCTGCCAGTTCCGCCAGCCGGGAGGTGGCGGGACCGATGGCGCCGCCATCCAGCGCTCCCTGGCGGGGATCCCGACCGTTTCGGTTTCGGTGCCGCATCGTTATACACATTCACCAGTCAGCATCTCGCGCGTGGACGACTGGAAGCATACGATAAACCTGCTTCTCACCGCGCTGGAACGACTCACACCTGCCTTGATCGTAAGGAATTGAGTTTCCCCGTACCTGCTACCTGTCCACATGTCTACCCTTAAAGGTGTCTTATGAATGGATTAATCGCCCTGGTCGGTTCCGGTGAATATCTCCCCGTGATGGAGGATGTCGATCGTCACTTGCTCGACAGTTTAAACCTGAATGACCGCAAGCCGCGTGTTGTCTGTCTTCCCACGGCGGCAGGCAAGGAGGGCGATCAGAGTGTCAACCGCTGGTCGAACATGGGCATCCGCCATTTTGAGCGCCTGGGCGCAGAGGTCAACGCCCTACGCATCATCGACCGGGCTTCGGCGGAGGAGGAGCAGTATGAACCGATTCTGGAGAACGCCGACCTGATCTACTTCTCCGGCGGCGACCCGGCTTATCTTTATGAAACCCTCAAGGATACCTGTGCCTGGCGGGCCGCCCAGCGAGCCTGGGCACGCGGTGCCGTCTATGCGGGCTGTTCGGCCGGCGCCATGATCCTGGCCAGACGTATCCCCAGTTTCCGGCTGGCAGGAGCACAGGATGGGTTCGGGCTGCTGCCAGCTGAATTCGTGGTTCCACACTTCGATGCGATCCCCGCAGTCTGGAAGCCGGTTGTCTTTGCCTTACAGAAGCAGCTTAAGGACGGTCAGCATCTCGTCGGAGTGGATGAAGAAACCGCGCTCGTCGGTTCGCTCAACGGCGAATGGAAAGTGATGGGGAAGGGCAGTGTGCACGTATTTGCCCGCGATCAGAAACGTAATTATAAGAATGGTGACACGGTTCTGCTCCACTAACCGGAGCTTTTCGAAAACTTCCCCGGGAACGGTTGAAAGAGGGCTTTCGCGGGATCTCAAAACATCAAGGAACTTCAACAGACATGAAAAACCTGCTCCAGCAGCTCACCGATACATTTGGGCCTTCCGGCTACGAAGACAATGTGCGCGAGATCGTGCGCGCCGAAGTGGAGCCGCTCGCCGATGAAATTAAGGTTGATGCCCTTGGCAACCTCATCGTACGTAAAAAGGCCTCCAAGACGAATGGGGTTGTCAAAAAGATCATGATCGCCGCCCACATGGACGAGATCGGATTGATCGTCAGCCACGTGGATCGGAACGGATTTGTCCGCTTTTCGCCGATCGGGACCGTGATGCTCCGCTATGTGCTGGGCAGCCGGGTCCGCTTCCTGAACGGGGTGCAGGGCGTTATCGGCTATGACCGCCTGGAACGTTTCAACGAAGTGCCTGCGCTCGACAAAATCTTCATCGACGTGGGTGCCACAGGTGTAAAGGATTGCCCTGTTAAAATTGGCGATGTCGCTGCCTTCGAGCGTCCCTTCCTCGAAATGGGCCGGCGGATGGTTGCAAAATCCATGGATGACCGGGTCGGTGTGCTGGTGGCGATCGAGACTCTGCGCGCTCTTCAGGGTAAGTCTACGCCGCATGATCTGTATTTCGTGTTCACAACCCAGGAGGAAGTAGGCGCACGCGGCGCAGGGACCTCAGCCTATGGAATTGATCCGGATATCGGTATTGCTGTCGATGTCACTCCCACCGGAGATACCCCCAATGCCTTCAAAATGGAAATGGTCCTGGGGAAGGGGCCCTGTGTGAAATTCCAGGATCTCGGCGCGATCTCTGACCCGCGGATCGTGAACTGGATGATCGGCGCGGCGGAGAAAAACAGGATTCCCTACCAGCGTGAAGTGCTTTTGATTGGCGGCACCGACGCGAAAGCGATACAATCGGTACGGGCGGGTGTGCCCTCAGGCTGCATCTCGATCCCTGTTCGCTATGTTCATTCACCATCTGAGATGGTGGACGAACAGGATGTGCTGAACAGCGTGAAGCTGTTGACGGCAGTTTTACGGACTCCCATCGATTTAAACCATGCTGCTTAGCATTCCGGCCGGTGCCCGTTCCATGTGAAAGGATCTATTCTGAAACAGACAAGCCATAGGATGTACGATCGTATTCTAAGAAGTATCTGTTTAGCAGCTTTGATCCTCCTGTCCGGGTGCTCCTCCCTGCAGGACTTTGATACAGATTGGATCGATCAGATCCTCTATACGCCTACTCCCAGGCCGGTGGAAACCGGAACTCCCACCTCGGCACCAACCGAACCGACCCAATCGACTACCGGCCAGCCGGAGCCCGCTGTCGCGGAACCCCGCATCCTGCGCCTCTGGCTGCCGCCGCAGTTCAATCCCAACGCAAACAATCTATCTGCTGAGTTACTTAAGGAACGGCTGAACAATTTCGAAGCGGCTCACCCGGGGCTGGAGATCGATGTTCGCATCAAAGCCGAGTCCGGGGAGGCAGACCTGCTTAATTCCCTCGCCGTCACCAGCATGGCTGCTCCGAGCGCCTTGCCGGATCTGGTCGCCCTGCCGCGCCATGGCCTCGTGTCTGCCTCACAAAAAGGCCTGGTCCAACCGCTAGAGGAATTGACCCGGGAACTACAAAACCCGGACTGGTATCCTTATGCCCGTGAGCTGGGAGAGATCGATGGCACAACGTATGGACTACCGTTCGCCGGCGATGCCCTGGTCATTGTGTACCGGCCCGAGCTGGTCTGGATCAAAAATTGGGACGATATTCTGTTGAGTGAAAGCCAGCTTGTGTTCTCAGGCGCCGATCCGCAGGCCGAAGTTGCCCTGTCGCTATACGCCTCGGCAGGCGGTGAACTCACCGATGCCCAGGGCAACCCAACCCTGGACCAGGATATCCTGATTGAAGTGCTGGACTTGTTCTCGAGGGGCAGAGGCGTGTCTTTATTTCCGGATGCTGCCTGGAACATAACCAATGACGAGCAGGTCTTGCAGGAATATCGTTCCCGCCGAACCGAGATGGCCATTCTCCATTATTCGAGATACCGGGCCGCACAGGATGGACTCTTCCAACCCCTGATGAGCCTGTCGGAGGAGCCTTACTTTACGTTTGCAGGCGGCTGGATGTGGGCCATGACAGGCGCTGTTGCCGATAACGAGTCGTTGTCGGTGGAATTAGCCGAATACCTGACGAACGAAGAATTTCTCACATCCTGGATCAACGAGACCGGCTACTTGCCGACTCGCCGTTTCGCAGAAGGCGAAGAATTGGATGATTCCACAGCGGCCGTCATCGACGCGTCTCAACCGGTTCCCTCTCAGGACACGCTGCTGGTGCTCGGCCCCCTGATGCAGAATGCCGTTGTCCGTGTCCTGGACGGGGAACAGCCGGAAGCGGTGGCGAGAAGTGTCATCGAGGAATTAAGGTAGAGAACAGGAGAAAGTTGCATGTCCGAATGGAAACGGTCCACGCGCGAGCTTTCGTTTGACCAGCTGCCAATCGAAATGAAGTCGGAGATCAACAGGCACATCGAACTCTATAACCTGGGTGATATCCTGTCCGGTACCCTGATCTGCATCCATAGCAGTGCGACACAGGCAAAGGCCGGATTGTTCGGTGCAGCTGAAACGAATCAAATGGGAGTCGTCCTGACGCCGCGCTGGCTGGTCTGGGTGATCACCGGGACGAAGACACCGGCTTCGGCTCTCTCGGCTCTCCTGCAGGATATCGTTGTCCAGGACTATGCCGATACCCCATTTGCGAAAATGGTCCCAGATTCA